>DASRNL010000197.1:0-2410 GCA_035647415.1 Sphaerochaeta sp.
TCGTGCACCAGGTGGTGCTTACCCAGACTGCCATCGCCCACTCACTTGTGCCGTTTGCCATCTATGCAGCAGCGATGGCTGCTATCTTCGAAGAGGGTGGGCGGTATCTGGCCTTTCGCACGATACTGAAGAATCGTACTCCGAGAAAGGAGGAGGCGCTGATGGCAGGAGCGGGGCACGGGGGGATGGAGGTTTTGCTCATCTTCACGGTGGGGATGGTGGTGAACCTCTACTATGCACTGGTCCTCTACCGCGGTGGCGGGGCATCCCTCTTAGGCACAATGGGGGGCGAAGTGCCATCGCTTGCAGAGACGATCTTCTCCGCCCTCACATACACTGCCCCTCTTGCCTTCCTAGTCGGTCTCTTTGAGCGGATGGTCGCTATGGTATTGCACCTCTCTTTCGCCCTCTTTGTCTGGCTTTCGGTGCAGCAGAAGCGAAAGATGTACCTCGGGATATCGTTGGGTATCCACTTTGTTGTGGACTTTGTCGCAGTGCTCCTCAGCCGTAGTGGAGTATCAATTTTGCTGATTGAGCTGGTGGTTGCCCTCATGGCCGCAGGGGCCTTTTATTGGGCTTTACAGGAGAGCAGGCGTTGGGAAGCCGTCGAGAATAAAGAGGCTACAGCTGATTTGCTTCCAATTGACTGAAGAGGGTGCATCTTCGATAATAGGGCATGGAAAAATCAATCCTTGTCTTCGACCTCGATGGAACGCTGGTCGATTCGATCACCGATATCCGCCTAGCAGTGGAAGCTGCGGTCTCTGATTTGGAGCTTGGACCTCTCAGCGACGAGCTGGTGGAACGCTTTGTAGGCAGAGGGCTTAAGAACACCCTCAAGGGTCTCTTAGCACATTTTGACATCTCAGTGGATGAAGCTGAGCTGCTGGAGCGTCTAGAGCGATTGATGGAGTACTATCGCAGCCACCCGGTGCTCAGGACACGTCCCTATGCGGGGATGGAGGAGCTGCTATGGTGGGCTGAAGGGAGGGGCCACCCGCTTGGGGTGCTCTCCAACAAGGAGGATGGCTTGGTCAAAGAGATCGTAGAGACGCTCTTTCCCACCACAGCCTTTCATGTGGTCCGGGGTATGCGCACCGGGGCGGCAGCAAAGCCTGACCCACGGGCTCTGGATGAATTTCGCCACAACGACCTGCCGATGCTCTATATTGGAGACAGCGAGGTCGACTGGCAGTTTGCAACGCAGGCGGCGGTGCCTGCGCTCTTGGTAACCTGGGGACTGCGCCCCCGAGCAGAGCTTGAACAGCTTGCTGGCGCAAGATTGATCGATAGTGTGGACGAACTACAGGAGGCAATCGATGGCATACAATGAGAAGAGTTTACGGAAAAAAGCACTCTCCTATCTCGCTTCAGAGGAGCACGCACTCTTTCGCGTGGAGGTAGAACAGGAGCTCGCCGATGAGAACTGGGCAGCCCTCTATGAGCGCTTTTATACGAGCCTCTCCTTCGGTACCGCTGGGATCCGCGGCATTATCGGCGGAGGAACCAACAGAATCAACAGCTTTGTCGTCTCCAAGGTCACCCAGGGGATGGCTGACTACCTGAACACCGTCAGCAAAAACCCCTCGGTGGTGATCGCCTACGATAGCCGAAACTTCAGCGATCTCTTTGCGATGGAGGCGGCGTTAGTGTTGGCTGCCAATGGGATTTCCGTCTACCTCTACAGTGAACTGCGACCGGTTCCTATGCTGAGCTTCGCTGTGCGCTATCTGCAGACGACCGCCGGTATCACGATCACCGCAAGCCATAACCCTGCCGCCTATAACGGCTATAAGGTCTACTGGAACCATGGTGGGCAGGTGACCCCACCGCACGATTTTGCCATCGCCCAGCGGGCGAATGCGATCGTAGCTGAGGATATAAAACGTATCAGCGAGGAGCAAGCACGGGCCAAGGGGCTCTTGGTCCCGGTCCCCGAGCAGGTCGATGCGGCCTACTATGAGCGGGCGTTGCGCACCCTGCGCCGCCCAGCATTGCTCACCAGCACCCCGATTTCAGTGGTCTATACTCCGCTGCATGGATCGGGGAATATCCCGATTCAACACCTCGGAGAGACCCTCGGGTTAGCAGTCCATGTGGTGAAAGAGCAAGAGAGCCCCGATGGGGATTTTCCCACCGTCCCGATGCCCAACCCCGAGGATCCTGAAGCGATGGCCCTAGCCTTAGCGAAGGCCAAAGAAGTGGGAGCTGATATCGTGCTGGGCACAGACCCTGATGCTGATCGGCTCGGGATCGCGATCCCCACCTCCAGCACCAAGGAGGAGTACCTCCTGCTCACTGGAAACCAGATCGCTGCCCTTTTGACCGATTACCTCATCGACGCCGACCGCGCCCTTGGGGTCCGGCGCCGTCCGGTGGTCATCAAGAGCTTTGTGACCACCGACTTAGT
>DASRNL010000198.1:0-2076 GCA_035647415.1 Sphaerochaeta sp.
GCATCGGTAAACGCGATCTGCGCCTCGGTGTTCACATTGATTTTGCTGATACCCAAATCGATTGACCGGGTAATTTGGTCGACGGGAATCTGCGACCCGCCATGCAGCACCAGTGGGAGGGAGCCTACTGCATCGCTGATCTCTTGCAACAGCCCAAAGTTCAATCCCTGCCAATCCTTTGGGTACCTGCCGTGGATATTCCCAATCCCCGCAGCAAGACAGTCAACGCCAAGGTCAGCCATCATCCTACAGTGCTCTGGGCTCGCCCACTCCCCTGAACCGACAACGCCATCCTCTTCACCACCGATCACACCAACCTCAGCTTCTACCGAGATACCTTTGGCTCGTGCTAACTTGAGGACGATCTCTGTTTGCTTGAGGTTTTCTTCGATGGGAAGGGCGGACCCGTCGTACATGACCGAGCTAAACCCCTCTTCAATCGCCTGGGTTGCCTCGGCAAAGGTGCCATGGTCCACATGCAAGGCCACTGGTACGCTAATCTTCAGGAAGTTGATATAGCCGGTGACCGAATCCGCGATGGTGCGATAGCCTCCCATATACTTTGCCGTTCCACCAGAAACCCCTAAAATAATAGGCGCTTTTGCTTCTTGGGCAGCGAGTAAAAAGGCGATAACACTCTCAGTATTGTTCAGATTGAAATGGCCAACCGCATAGTTGTTTTTACGTGCATCATCAAGAATCGATTTTGCAGAAATTAAGTGCATCACAACCTCCTGTGCAAATCAGCATACGCTACAACAGGGGTGAAGTAAAGAAAGAAATTTGGCCTCTAGCGCCTCCTAAAGGCACTTTAGTGGCAATCATACCAATAGGCCAAAAGCGCCCTTCTCTGCTCAAAACCGATAGTATAGCATGTGATAAGAGCGGATGCAAAAACAGCTCTGCCGGTGCCTTCATCTTTCCTCAAGGCAGTGGTTGCTACGGTCTTCTATTTAGATCAACGTTGGTGAAAGACGCACTGTGCCCTGCTAAAACTCCTCACCTTTTACAGCCCTCTAACAGAGGCACAGAGGTCATATTCCTGAAGAACGGAGGGAAGCACAACTCCACCTTTCTACAGAGGGTTTGTGCAGCATGAGCAGTCCGCGATTCAAGGTAAACCCTCAACAATCCTAACCGGATAGCAAGGTGTTGGAAATTCTTAATTGATCGTACTCGATCCCCTAGCACGATACCCGTACTCTGTAAGAGCGCTGTTACAGGACTGTGCAAACATGTTGGTATGCAAAGAGAGGCAACATTGCACGTATAGAAAACCCAGAACGTTCACCCCTTCTTAGGCGATCTTGCTCTCTGTATAATTTGTGTCCCTTGAAACCTTACGGGGCGAGGGGTTTTTCCATGATCCCCAACACCATCGCGAGGCGATGGAGCAAGGTAAGGGGGAGGAGAATCAGCAGCGATAGGGGCATGAAGATTTCATAGAACAAGGAGGAGTTGCTATACTTCTTGCCCTTGAATCGGGAAGTGAGTGCGCTTAAGGGCAGGCCGATGATGTTTCCGATCATCATTCCTTGCGCGGCAGCGAGGATCACCTCGCTCTTCTCTTTACCATAGCTTGCAATGAGATTGTGGTACCGCTCGATGGTGAGGACTCCGCGGTCCTCAGCATACCCTTGGACAAAGAGGATCGCTGTTGCTTCCTCAGGCTGGACGAAGAGATCGCTGCCTGAGAGCAGGCTCTCAATTTCTTCCTGGCTGAGCCCCATATCGAGGGCCATATTGGTATGGGCATAGCTACAGAGAGCACAGTCGTTGACCTCGGTGACCGCTAACATCAGCCGCTCAATCATCTGCTCGCTGACAATCTGCTCTTGCTTGTTCCGCTTTAAGATACGGGCTGCTGGGATGATAGGAAGGAGAATCTTATAGTACTCCTTCAAAGAATATCGATGTTTATACGCTAGGGTATCCATTCGTTCGTAAACCTCTCTTATCTGCCGTGGCGTACCTTCAGAACATCCACGACCTCAGCGAGCTGCACATTCTTTTCAGTCAGCAGCACGAGAAAGTGGTAGATGAGGTCAGCTGCCTCTCCGAGGAAGAGATCGCGGT
>DASRNL010000199.1:0-10286 GCA_035647415.1 Sphaerochaeta sp.
GGTGGCAGTACCACGTGGTTGATCATCGCTACATCGGCGTCCACGAGGCGCTCGATCGTCTTATCATCGCTTACGGTGTATGGATACGCTGTTTCAATCATATTCAGCTCCTCTATGCTGCAGCCGTACCCGCTTGTCCGCGGTGAGGAGGCGGTACAAGCCGGCTACATACTCCCCTTGGTATACCAAGGGAATTCTTGATTTTCCTCACATCTCTTAGTATATAATAAAAAAGCGATGAAGGAGAAAGCCCTATGAAACGAAAGTTAATAACTCCCTTTATTATTCTTCTTGTTCTCATCCCATTTGCGCTGCTTGCCCAGCCGATGGCAGAGAGACAATATGCAGCGCTCTCTGGTGAAGTTGTTTCACTGGATGAGGCAGAACATCGGTATGCAGAACTAGCAGCCGCAGTCGCTAAGGAGCGCACCCAAGCGCTCAGCGCCCTTGAGGATGCGCAAAAGATCGGAGACCGGATTGCCTATGCAGAGGCACGCAAGAGTCTCGATAGGCTTGCCACCTACCGGATGAGCAGGGCCCAAAGCGATGCCCTGCTACAGGAGATCCTCCTCTTAGAAGAACCTGAGCGCAGCAACAAAGCTCGCTGGCTTGCCAAAGAGAGCCCTTACTACGCTCCGCAGCTGATCTTGGATTTTTCTAGCGAGGGAGCGGGGTATCGTTATAGCTTCCACCAGGTGATACAGAAGGATATTGGAAAGCCGGTGACCTTACCCCAAGCACAGACGGTGCGGTTTAACACCCACCACCTCGGCCTACTAGCGGGCTGGCAGAGTGAAGATGGCTCGATCCGCTATAAAGCGGGAGAGACCATCGAGATGCCCGCCCTCAACCTGACCTTGATTCCTCTCTATGAGGAAGGCATCCGCTTCAGCGACTGGCGCAGTGGCTTCGATGAGCTCGTTACAAGCAAAACCGCAATCGCACCCACACCGGTCTATGAGAGCGACAAAGATTACTTCCTTGGATGGCTGGACCGCAGCACTAACTTGGCTGCTCAAGCAGGGGAGTCAATCAGCCTAGAGGGTAAGGGTGCCTACTTTGAGGGTGTTTGGAAGGCCCTAGAGATCGAGGGGATTGCTCTAGTGAGCCGGATGCGAAAAGGTTCAGAGATCGCCCTCGGTTTCTCCTACTACAACAGCGGAGATGTGGCGCTAAAGAGCCTTACAGCGAGCCTAAGCAGCGAGAGTGAGTATGTTCGAATCTTGAGCGATAGCAGAGTCCTTGGATCCTTGAACCCTGGCTATCGGGCGACCAACAACAGCAGGATGGCGAGCAGAATGCGCCAGAGGATCTCAGGCTTGAGCAATACGCTGCGCTTTGTAATCGACCCCGCTGTCCCCAGTGGTACTAAGATCATCCTACAGCTGACCATCGTCGATGACGGCGGCGCTAGCTGGAAGAAGGATCTGGTGCTGACGGTTCAGTAGGATCAGTACTGTTCGGCGATATAGACGCCACCCATACGAGAGTCGGTGCTCATCCCCATCGGGGTGGGCACCCCTTTCTTTGGGGCCAAAGCGCGGGCGAGAGGAGAATCTGAAAGGGTCTGCACTGAGGTGACCGCTCGCTCGCTCAAGAGAGTGAGCAACGCGCCTGCCGCTTGCTCATCGGAAGCAACCGCCTCGATGGCGATGTCATCTTTGATGAAGGCGTAGGCACCCTCGGTTGCTACCACCTGGTAGCCGGTGATCAAGAACTCCCAGGCAATTGCATCGCGGACCAGAAACCCCTCTTGCGCAAAGCAGGTACGGTAGAGGGTATCAAAGAAATCCCAGGAGGGCAGCGGATCAAGAGCCGCTATACTCGAAGATTCTTGATTAGTAAGATTAAAAGAGAGCAAAGAGCTGGTGGTGGTATACCCATTGGCCTCATAAAAGTGCCTGACTGCAGGAAAGAGCGTCACCGGGGTGGTGCTGCTCTCTTGTGCTGCACCAAGGAGGCGCCCCATCAGCCCTTGGCGTCGATAGGCGGGGTCGGTTGCCGCTCCGACGATATAGGAGCAGGGGTACTCTCTATTGTTCTGTACATAGGTTGTAGGCAGAGCATGCAGAGCACTGGCGAGCACCCCATCGACGGTAGCCACCAGAATATGCGAGGGGTCGTAGCGGGTGGCAAAGAAACGGTCCAGCCACCCAAGGTCCTCCTCGAAGACCTCAGCCCACAGCCCATAGAGAGCATCTCGCTCCTCTGGCTTTGCTACCCTGATCGCGATCATTTTTTTGTCACCCGGTACTTGGTGACCATCAGGGTCGGGCGGTAGGAGCGCTTGGCCTTACGGAGGCCGGGGACCCCGGCATCCTCCTGGCGGTTCACATACTTCACATCCCTAAGATATTCAGAAGAGAAGAGCTGGTTGATCACCGAGTAGATCCCCAGATAGGAGGTATCACCCTTCTCAAAGTGTACAATCGCCAGCTGGTCGTCGATGATCTCACCGACGGTGAAGGCGGTGAGGTGGTGATCGACACAGACGCTCATCCCTACAAACCCCAGTTCATCCCAGTGGTCGAAGGTCCTACGCAGCGCTACCAACTCCTCCTTGATCTCCTTGGTCGGCTCCTCTTGGTTATCCAGCCAGGTGGAGGAGGCCATCTTATAGCACTCTTCGCGCATAGCTGGGGTGGAGAGATGACGGATTGAGTAGGTATAGGTGCGCTCAAAGCGGCTGATATGGTTGCGCTTTGATTGCAGCTTGCGTCCACTGAGCTTGATCAGCTTCTGACTCTCATAGATATAATCATCGAGGTTTCGGGTATGCTCTACCGTATACCCCATCTCAGCGAGCTGTTTCGCCTCCTCTTCAGGCACACACTCCAGGCGAAAGCGCTGACCGCTTTCGGCGCAGTGCGCCTCCAGCTCCGCCATCGCCTTGGATAGATCCTCGGTGATGGGCAAAAGAAAGCAGTCATCGACTGCCAGGTGCATATACAAGGCGACCTCACTCTTGGCGATGGTCAGGCCGATTGCCTCCTTCCAGAGGACTGAGTAAGAAAAATAATATTGGTACGCAAGGTACCGACTGGTGGTGGGAAAGAGGTCTTTGTCCGCAAAGGACGGTTCATAAAAGTCTAACATGATACTCCCAAGTATTTGTATCTACTCATATATAGATACGTCCTTTCTTCTCGATAGTCAAGCCAAGTAGGGTACTCGGATTTACAACTGTCCATCCCCAGCGCCAGAGAAAGCAAACAGGCTTAGCCATCATCGGAGGCTGGAGTAAAGAAGCGGAGCAAGAGCAGCCTGCCTGCGTGAAAGAGGAGGGTGATCGCCAAGCCTACCAGGCTGCCTAAGATCACCGCTCCGATACGCTGCAGAGCATAGGAGATCATCGGCTGATTGCCCTCCTGCATCAGGACGATGACCAAAGCTGCCAAGGCTGAGCGGGTGGAGTTGGGGAAGAAGCGGGTGCAGATGAGGATGGTGATCACTACACCGATCAGTAGTTTAAATAATTCACTTGTCGGAAGAAAGAAGCAGAAGAGCCCGATCAACGCTCCGGTGATATTAGCCTGGATGCGGTTGATCGGCAGGGCGATCGAATTATCCCAGTCGGGGGCGAGTACCAAGAGCAAGCTGATAATCGTCCAGAGCAGGCGCCACTCTGGGAACGCTAGGTAGAGCTGGTAGCAGAGCACCGTTCCAAGCAAACACTTGCTGATATAGATGAGGATCACCGAATTGAAAGGATTTTGCTTCATAGCTAGCAGTATGAAAAAGGAGTCAAAACAGGTCAAGTCTTTTGCGCTTTACAGCTTTACAGTTGGGAGAGTCTATGTCGTGCACTGTGTGTGCGACAAAGAAAGTATCCCGCAGTCCTCTTGTTTCTATCAGATACTCTTAAATTCCATACGTACCTGAAAGAAGGGACAAAAACCACCGTAGCGTAATCCAGTGATTCCGTTGGTTTGTAGACCGGTTGTGAAAAAAGTGTCTAGAGCAGGGGAGTGTTCGTATACCCCATCACATAGGAGATTCGTGCTGCGGTATCTTTGAGGTGGGGGATCGCCCCTTCAATCTCTGCAACACTCATATTGGAGGTTAAGGCGCTCACGCTGATGGCAGCGATGATAGATCCGCTACGATCGCGCACCGCAGCTGCGGAACAGTTGTCCCCCTCGATGAATTCGTTACGGTCGCGGGCAACCCCCTCAGTTCGCACCTTCACCAGTTCCGCTTTAAGCGCCTCAGGTTCGGTAATCGTATCGGCAGTATACCGGGGCATCCCATGTTTTGTGATCAGCGCATCGAGTTCCTCCTCGGATAGTTCACAGGTGAGGACTTTCCCCAAGGCGGTACAGTGGAACGGGAGCTGTCTGCCCGGGGTGAAGTACGTACGCGGAGTCGATTGGGTGTCGATACGGTCAAGCATCAAGATTTCCCCATCATGAAAGACTGCCATATTGACGTTCGCTTTGGGGAATCGGTTCCAGAGCAGCTCAAGATATGGCATGGTGATCTTTCGAATCTCCTGGCTCTGGAGTGCTGATCGACTGAGCTTCAGGGTCTTTAGAGAGATTGCATAGAGCCCGGTCGAAGGGTCTTTTGTCATATAGCCGGAGTGTTGCAAGCTTGCCAAAAGACGAAATGCCATATTGCTGTTGGTGTTCAAAACGGCACAGACATCCTGGATCGAAATTGGACCGATGTGCTCACTAGCAAAGTCTAGAATTTGAAAACATCGGCTGACCGCCTTGATATTATATTTTTCTGTACTCGCTGTTGGCATAGGGACTCCTGTAAAACTTGAAATTGGGTCAGTTTTCTATAACGCTGTTATAGTATTACACAAAACAGCATGCTAAGCAAAAGGATACACCCAGTTGTATACTCTCCTTGGCATCCAGCTGCTCGGCTGTTGCCCACACATCACGAACTCGTTCATACGAAAGGATGCTCAGCAGAAATGCATCCAGAGAAAAGGATAAAAGGTTACAGCGTTGTGCACCGTGGAGGGTAAGGGAATGCCAGGAGGGGATGTGGCCGATGGTACACGAAAAATAAGAAAGATGATTGAGGAAAATGTAGATGATGGCAAGGGCAACAAGCGATGATTGATACACAGGGGTTTGAGTTGATAGACTGTATAGGGATCGTAGATTAAGAAAAAAAAGAACGAGTCAGTACCATGCAACGCAAGGGTAGCGTGTGGTATCAATGACAATAAAAAAGTAGAGAAAATATGGAAAAACGATTAATCCAGCTTGAAGCAGTGGATACAGTGGCGATTGTTACCGAAGCGGCAAAAAAAGGTGAGACTGTCAGCGGTATCACGCTAACCAGTGACGTTCCTCAAGGACATAAGGTCGCCTTGTGCGCAATGAAAGCAGGGGATGCGGTGATTCGATACGCGGTGGTGCTCGGCTATCTCCTAGAGGATGTAGAGGCGGGGGATTGGATCAACGAACACTCCTTGCAGCTTCCTGAGCAGCCGCCCCTTGAGGAGATTACCTTCCAAGAGCCTGCAGCCGTTTTGTTACCCACCGCGCCTCGGACGACCTTTGAAGGGTTTGTTGTACCAGGACATCGATACGCAGGGACTCGCAATATATTGGCAATCACTACCACTGTTCAGTGTGTAAGCGGGGTGGTGGATCAGCTCGTCGCTACCATTAAGAAAGACTTGTTGCCCCACTATCCCCATGTCGATGATGTGGTTGCTATCAACCACGCCTATGGCTGTGGTGTAGCCATAGATGCACCTGATGCCTATATTCCGATCCGCTCGATTCGAAACACGATGCACAACCCCAACTTTGGAGCGGAGATTATGGTCGTCGGTCTGGGGTGTGAAAAACTCACCGTCGATCGGCTGCTCACCGAGGACGAAAACACCAAAGAAAACGTCATCATCCTCCAGGATTTTGCAGGGTATACGGCGATGATTGATGCGATGCTCGAGATGGCTGAGCGAAAGCTCAAACGCCTTAATGCACGGAGGCGTACCACGCTTCCGCTCTCTCAGCTCTGTGTTGGTATGCAGTGTGGTGGCTCTGATGCATTCAGTGGCGTCAGTGCAAACCCTGCTGCCGGTTGGGCGAGCGATCTCTTGGTTTCTGCCGGAGCGACGGTACTGTTCAGCGAAGTCACCGAAGTACGCGATGGCGTACACCTCTTGGCAGCACGCTGCGCGGATGTTAAAGCGTTCGATGATTTAAAACGTGAGATCGCTTGGTACGATGCGTACCTTGAGAAGGGTGGGGTCGATCGTTCTGCCAACCCTACCCCAGGAAACAAGGCTGGAGGGCTCTCCAACATCGTTGAAAAGGCGATGGGCTCCATCGCTAAGAGCGGCAAGGCTCCTATCGTCGAGGTGATTGGTCCGGGGGATGTACCCACCAAACGAGGGTTGATCTTTGCGGCAACTCCAGCAAGCGATATCGTCTGTGGACCGAGTCAGGTCGCCAGTGGTATCACCCTACAGGTCTTTATGACGGGCCGCGGCACCCCCTACGGGCTTGCAGAAGCACCGGTAATCAAGGTTTCAACAAGAAATGCTATGAAAGAGATGTGGAGCGATCTCATCGATTTCGATGCAGGTACCATTGTCACCGGTGAGCAGACTATACAAGAAGCTGGAGAGGAACTCTTTGGACTCATCGTGGATGTGGCCAGTGGAACAAAACCTGCTGCTGAAGCGCTACAGTTGAACAACTTCCTCTGCTACTTCAATCCCGCTCCGATCACTTGATGACCTCTCTTTAAAAGAAGTACGCGGGATGACGGATCTGTAGCGCTTGGAGCCTTCTTGTACTACGAAGCAGTCGCTGTGTCTCTTGTCAAAAAGCACGTTTCTCCTGCTCTCTCATCGTGCGCGACAGGAGAGCAGTGGGCATGTTCGTACGAGAGTACCGTCGAGTTTGTATCAAGCATACCAAGTCCTTAAATCGAATGTACCATTCACACATTTGCCTTGTAGAGATTTCAGCAGGTACGCCGACAAAACAGTTCTCAGGATTTCATCCAGTGGAGTTAGTACAGTTGGAAGTTTAGCAGTAGTGTGCTACCCAGCGACAGGAAGGTGGGCAGGCAAGGCGAGTGTAGCTTTATAATAAGAACGGCAAAAACTATAATGGAGTAGTGGGTTTTTATAACACGCATTGACAGGCAGGGCATCCCTGCCTATCCTGTAGGGGAGAGATCTGCTGGTAAGATGTTTGTATTACTACCGTTACAACGAGATAAGGAGTGACAATTATGAAGATTGGATTTGTTGGATTAGGTATTATGGGTAAGCCGATGGCGAAGAACCTCCTGAAGGCTGGCCATGAGGTTGTCTGTTTCGATATCAACCAGAGCAGCGTTGATGAAGTGGTCGCCGCTGGTGCAACCGCAGCAGCGAGCGCTGCTGAGCTCGCCGCCCAGGTTGAGCTGGTTATCACCATGCTCCCCAACAGCCCACACGTCAAAACTGCGGTGATGGGTGAAGGGGGTATCCTCGAGGGTGCTAAGAAGGGACTGAAGATTGTCGATATGTCCTCGATCGCTCCCTTGGCAAGCCAGGAGATAGAAAAAGCCTGTGCAGAGAAGGGCGTGCGTATGATCGACGCTCCGGTCAGCGGTGGTGAGCCCAAAGCTATCGATGGCACACTGGCGATCATGGTCGGCGGTGAGAAGGCCCTCTTTGATGAGGTGAAGGATATTTTGCTCACTATGGGCAGCAGTGCAGTGCACTGTGGACCGATTGGAGCAGGAAACACCACCAAGCTTGCCAACCAGGTGATCGTTGCACTGAACATCGCAGCAGTTGCAGAAGCCTTCACCTTGGTACGCAAGGCAGGTGTTGAACCTGAGCTTGTCTTTGAAGCGATCCGCGGTGGCCTTGCTGGCTCAACCGTCATGGATGCCAAGGCACCGATGATGATGGAGAGCAACTTTGCCCCTGGCTTTAAGATCGATCTGCACATCAAGGACCTAGCCAACGCGCTGGATACCGGCCATGGGGTAGGCAGTCCACTTCCGCTTACCGCCTTGGCTCGTGAAATGATGGAAACCCTACACGCAGACGGCTTCGGTGGCGACGACCACAGTGCGCTCGCTCGCTACTATGCCAAGCTCAGCGGCACCAAGATTGGGAAGTAAGGGCGCCATGGATACAGCATTCATTAAAGGGATTGTAGTCCCTATTGTGACACCGATTACCGAAGATGAACGCCTCGATGAGGGAGCACTCTGCTCCCTTATCGACCATATCATCGACGGTGGCTGCTCAGGAATCCTCGCCTTCGGCTCCAACGGGGAGTTCTACATGCTCGAGGACGATGAGGTCGAAACGATCCTCGCCGTTATGATCGAGCATGTTGCCGGTAGGGTACCGGTCTATATGGGGGTTGGAGCGATTCGAACCGCCAAAGCGGTGCGCCTCGCGCAGATGGGAGTCCGCCTCGGCGCTAAGGGGGTTTCAGTCCTGCAGCCGATGTTTATCAAACCCACCGAAGAGGAGCTCAAAACCCATATCAAGACGATCGCTGCTTCGGTTGCCGACACTCCGGTGTTGCTCTATAACAACCCCGGTCGCTGTGGCTATCCGATGAGTCAGGATCTGGTAGAGGAGCTGGCACATACGGTGCCAAACATCGTAGGGATGAAGGACTCCAGCGGCGATATGACCCAGACGATCGAGTTCATCCGCCGTAACGCCGATGTCGGCTTTAAGGTGATGTGTGGCAAAGACACCCTGATCTACAGCGGCCTTGGAGCCGGTGCAGTGGGGGCGGTTTGCTCGACGGCAAACTACCTTCCTGAGTTGGTCTGCTCAATCTACGACAAGTTTATAGCAGGCGATTATGCAGGCTCACTTGCTGCGCAGTGGCAGTTGAACCCTATCCGCCTGGCAACAGACTTCTCCAGTTTCCCGGTAGCGACCAAGGATCTGGCAAACCTGCTCGGTATCACCGTAGGAAAGCCCTACTTACCCAGCATGCCATCCCCTGAAGGGCAGATGGAAAACCTCCGCAAGCAGCTTGTGGATGCGGGGTACCTGAGCTAACCACACTCTCTCCTTAGTTGTGCCCCCTGTGACAGCGAGCGAAGCGCTCCTGACGCAGGGGCTCTTTGTATCTTGCTTGATAGAGTAGCACAAATGATTGGCAAACAATTTGACAGCTGGTAGTTGCAGTGATAGCGTGGGAGCTAGTGTAATCAGCAAAACGCAGTGTGCTGTGAGGATTGGGAAGAAACCGATGCCCAGCATCCTGAGTTTTTGAGGAGAAGTCGATGGATCGTTTGAAAACCTTACCCCCACTCTTAGAGTGCCAAGATGGCAGTAGCGTCACCGATAGCACCCAGTGGAACGCAAAGCGTCGAGGCGAGCTCCTTGAGCTCTTGAGTACCAACATTTATGGCAAAGTTCCGCCGATGGATGATGTGTCTGTCTCTTGGCGTGTTGCAGATGAGCGCTGTGATGAGCATACGATGGCATGCCAGGCGAAGCGAAAGACCGTAGAGATAACGGTAACACGTAAATCCATCAGCCATAGTTTCCCGTTTGTCCTCTTCAGCCCCGCAGGAGCAACAGAATCGGTACCGTGCTTTCTCTTTCTCTGTAACAGAGGAATCAAGGATGCAGACCCAGCTCGGCACTTCCTCTCACCCTTTTGGCCCGCTGAGATGATTGTAAGCCAGGGCTATGCAACCGGGGTGATCTTCACCCACGATATCGCCCCCGACTATGATGAGGGCTTTACGATGGGCTTGCATAAGCTCTTCGGCGAATATACTGGCTCTGGGCGCCCTGCAGATCTTTGGGGGACCATCGCCACCTGGGGATGGGCAGCGAGTCGGGTGCTGGACTACCTAGAGACCGATACAGATATCGATGCGAGCAAGGTAGCGGTGGTCGGTCACTCCCGTGGGGGGAAGACCGCCCTGTGGGCGAGTGCTCAGGATACCCGCTTTGCCCTGACAGTCAGTAGCTGTGCGGGAAACTCAGGCGATGCGCTCGCGCGCAAAAGCCGAGGGGAAACCATCGGCGATATTACCACGCGCTTTCCTTACTGGTTCGCTAAGAACTACCAGCAGTATGCCGACAACGAGGAGGCGATGCCCTTCGACCAGCATATGCTGCTTGCCTTGATCGCCCCGAGGTTGCTCTATACGACCGCTAAGACCTTTGATGGGTGGGCAGATCCTTCGGGGCAGTTCACCTCTTTGGTAGCAGCGAGCCCAGCATGGGAGCTCTACGGGGAGGTGGGCATCCAACAAGAGGAGCTGCCTAAACCTGAAGAGGTGCTACATGCTGGAAAGATTGGACATCACTATAAGAG
>DASRNL010000200.1:0-3730 GCA_035647415.1 Sphaerochaeta sp.
GTGCAGTGTAGCATAGGAGGCGTTGTATGTTTCTCTTTAATTATTGGGCAATCGCTTCCCATTCAGCAAAGAGGGTGCTGGTGCGTTTTCTACTGGTCGTCACCGTACCGGTTCTCCCGTCGGTCACCACCCGCACGTACCCATCAAGCACATCGGTATAGACGTGGGCGCCTGCACGGGTGTAATCCGCGTATACAATCTCATCAATCTGGTTTCCTGAGGTCGCTACCGCAATCAAGGGAGCTGTCGCGTTCGCCCAGAACTTGGAGTTTGAGGTATTTCTTCCATGGTGATGAATTTTTACTAGATCAACGGCAAGATCCGCTCCATAGAGGGAGATAAGATCGAACTCCCGCTCGATGTAGAGGTCGCCGCCAAAGAGGGCGGAGAAATCCCCAAAGGTGAGTTTGAAGGTTAACGAGGTGTTGTTCAATCCAATGGTCCCGTAGCTACCCCCCACCTCCGACTCAGGAGGGTTCAGCACTTCTATTTGCACCTCTCCAATCATTAGGCTATCACCTCGGCTAAGGATTGTCTTCTCAAAGTCGTACTGCTCCATCACCCTATTGAAGTATTCAACGACATCTGCCTTTAGGTTGAGCGTGCCATTCCAATAGAAGTGTTTAACTGGGAAGTTTGCCAATACCCCATCTGCGGTAATCAGCCCTCCGTAGTGGTCGTTATGCATATGAGAAAGGACGAGGTAGTCGATCTGCTCGATTCCCAAGAGACGAAGATTTTCCACGAGGGTCTTTCCGTAGGCAGCCATCCCCCCATCGACAAGCATCACCTCTTTGTTTGGGAAGACAATCAGAGCAGAGTCACCGAACTTCTTCGATCCGCTTGCGTCCATCGCCTGCCCCTCTGAGGACATGAAATAGAAGCGTAGCGTACCACTTTGTTGGGCTGCCGCTCGGGCATCCTCCTCCCAAGGGATGGTGAGTCGTCCTGGTTCAGCAGCGAGGACTGTGTGCGGATAGTGGTGTTTTGCCAAAGATTCGGTGGTGGTACAGGAGAAAAATAGGGTGAGGACCACCAGGATAGCTGTGAAAACTCGTCTCTTCATTAGATTGCTCCTAAACATCAAATCAAAAAATACTATACGCTGCTTTTTCAGTGGCAGCATCGCACCTCATTCGCTCTTCAATACCCACTGAGACTACAGAGCCCACACATGCCTAACAGGAATACCGCTGCACCGAGGATCAGCTGTACTACGACAGCACGCAATGCGCCTCGGCGTGTCTCGGGCTTGTTGAATGCCAAGGCAATAATCAATCCGACCACGGGGAAGAAAAACGTCAACAAAAAGCCACCAAAAAAAGATCCTTCATCGTACCCTTGAGCAGTGGCATGGGTCACATATATCTTCTGATCCTTTTCTACAGAGGCAGAGGGAGCAGCGGAAGGCGCTTGTGGTTTTTCACACTTCTCAACAAAGGCAATCTGCCCTGCATCATCGAGATAGACAGCTAGCTCATCACCCACCTCTATGGGTTCAGATATAAACGATGCCTGCAGTTTGGCACGCTTTCCATTCTCTAAAAGCACAATATAATCTTCATCTTTTTGTTCGATGACCTTACAAGGATATCTATTTTTCATTCGCGACACTCCTGCTTCATTATACCGCCCCTAACAACAATTTCAATCAATACTCTGAAGAAATTCGTTGAGAAAAGACTAGGTTCACGCCTTCAAACTTAAGCAAAATTCAGCTTATTTTACCTTTTTTAAGCTCGCCAAATTTTGGAATTCTCAGCGAAGAGGAAGAGGTCAATTCTCATATTTGTATTCGATTTTCTTGCAGATACAATACATATGAGGGGGAATACTGAAGTTTCTATTGCGTTACAACGGTTCTCAGTTATACTTAAGACGCTTCCCTATAGCCAAGATTATCAGACCATATCTAAGGAGGGTTTTCGATAGTGTCTACCACGCAACCCGAAGCATCCCCGAAGTTCAAACGCAATCCTATCAGTCGCCGAACCAAGCGAGATGCCATCACATTTGCGATCTTTACATTCCCCAACTTCCTGCTGCTTACCGTCTTTGTGTTCTGGCCGATTGTCTACAGCCTCTTTTTGAGTTTTTTCAAGTGGGATATGGTTCGGCCGGTAAAACAGTTCATCGGCCTTGAGAACTACCGCATGATGTTCACTGATCCTACCTTCTGGTTGGTCACCCGCAATACGCTGGTCCTTTCAATCTGGGTTGTCGTGATAAAACTTGGCATCGCATTGGTCCTTGCGTTGATGATGAACCGTGACCTCAAAGGACGTTCACTCTATCAGGCGATTATCTTCAGCCCGACCTTCACCACCAGCGTTGCGGTGGCGATGGTGTGGCGTTGGATCTTAGAACCTCACTATGGGTTACTGCGGGTCTTTTTACGTCCCTTTGGCATCGCTCCGATCAACTGGATTGAGTCGACCACCCACTCCCTTCCTGCTGTTATCATCGTACTCATCTGGGTCGGTATCGGGTACGATATGGTGATCTTCCTTGCAGGGCTGAAAAACATCGACCCCGAGCTCTACGATGCTGGACGGGTCGATGGGGCGAATGCATGGCAAGAGTTCATCCATATCACCTTCCCGCTCCTCTCACCCACTACCTTCTTCTTGACGATCACAGGGTTCATCAGTGCATTGAAGTCCTTTGATATCATCTCGATTCTCACCGGAGGAGGTCCACTCAACACCTCCAACGTGCTGGTGCACTTCCTCTATGAGAACGCCTTCCGTTGGTTTAAGACCGGGTATGCCAGTGCCCTCGCCCTCTTGCTCTTCATTGTCATTATGGCGATCACGTTGGTGCAGAACCGTCTCTCCAAACGCTGGGTCCACTACTAGGAGGAATGCATGGCAAAAGTAGTATTTGGTAAAAAAACTCCTGGTTGGATTATCGGTAGGACCATCACCCATATCGTATTGATCTTCTTCACGCTCGCTGTGGGACTGCCCTTCTTCTGGATGCTCACCACCTCGATCAAGAGTCCAGTAGAGGTCGCGCAATTTCCCCCTATCTGGTGGCCTGAGAAGATAAAGTGGGATAACTTCGTCACCGCTTGGAACACCGCTCCCTTTGGCAGGTTCTATATCAACAGCTTTGTAACAGCGATCACCGGGGTCATCCTCGAGGTAGCGATCGCTGCCTTAGCCGCCTACGCCTTTGCGTGTATCCGCTTCAAATATCGCGACTTCTTCTTCTTGGTGATGCTTGCTGCGCTGATGATCCCCAGTCAGATCGCCCTGATTCCTAACTATGTCATCCTCAGCAAGCTCAAGTGGATCAACACCTATAAGGGGATCGTCATCCCCTATGTCTCCAGCGTCTTTGGGACCTTCCTCCTGCGTCAGTACTTCCTCTCGGTCCCCTCCTCGCTCTATGAAGCCGCTGAAATCGATGGGCTCTCACACTTTAAGACGCTCCTCTACATCGCCTTGCCCTTGGCAAAGCCGGTGCTTGGCACCCTGGTGCTCTATATCTTTATTGGAAAGTGGAACAACTACCTCTGGCCGTTGATCGTCACCACGAAGCAACGGATGCGTACCTTGCCAGTAGGCTTGGCGATGGTACGGGACGCCGAGTACGCCATCGGACCAGAACACCTGATGGCTGCTGCAATCTTTGTCCTCGTGCCCGTCTTGGTCGTCTACTTCTTCAGCCAGAGGAAGCTAATTGAAGCGATCGCAGCAGGAGCAGTTAAGGGCTGATTTCTCTG
>DASRNL010000201.1:0-8569 GCA_035647415.1 Sphaerochaeta sp.
TACCATATGGATCCAGCCCTTAAAGCGATAGCTGCAGGGAAAAGTGTTTTGATTGAAAAACCTATGGAAATAACTCCAGAGAGAGGTCAGCGAATAATCGATGCAGCGAAAAACAAGGGTGTCATCGTATCAAGCATATTCCAAACACGATTCCATGAACCCACGAGACTGATAAAAACTGCAGTTGATAAGGGAAGGTTTGGGAAAATTGTAATGGCAGATGCGCAAGTCAAGTGGTTCAGAAACCAAGAATATTACGATTCAGGGCCTTGGCGAGGTACATGGGCTGTGGATGGTGGTGGAACATTGATGAATCAGAGTATTCATGCCATCGATCTTTTGGGATGGTTCATGGGGCCTGTAAAGAGTGTGTATGCGTTTTGCGATAGGTTGGTTCACAAAAGAATAGAGGTAGAGGATACCGCAAGTGCATTAATTCGGTTTGAAAATGGAGCTCATGGAGTAATTGAAGGAACAACCGCCTCATGGCCCGGCAGTGCAAAACGAATAGAGATAAATGGAACCAAGGGAACTGTTGTTCTAGAAGAAGAGTCTTTGAAGCAATGGACGTTCGCAGACGAGACAGAAGAAGACGATCAGATCCGGAAAAAATATATTTCAGAAATCTCCTTCACTGGAGGTGCGCTAGATCCCATGGGAATCAACCAGGAAGGACATACATTGCAATTTAAAGATTTTTCTGATGCGATCTTAAACGATTCTGAACCATATATAACTGCTGAAGACGCTATGAGAAGCGTTTCTTTGATTTGCGCTATATATCAAAGTGCACGAGAACAAAAATTAATTGAATTGTAAGGAGGAGAAAAGTGTTTTTTCTTTCTGGTTTTTCTGATGAAATATGTGATGATTTCAATGAACAGATGAGAGTATGGCGAGCGATGGATCTCAAGCATTTTGAACTGAGATCAGCTTGGGGCATTAACGTCATGCAGCTAACTGATGACCAACTTGAAGAAATTAAGCAGATAATTGAACCTATCAACGTCTCAGTTGCCTGTATCGGTTCTCCGATTGGCAAATCGAACATTGAAGACGATTTCTCTTTTGAACGTGAACGTCTGGAGCGAGCAATTGTGGTTGCCAAATATTTCGATTGTAAGTTCATCAGAATATTTTCATTCTATTCTTCTGATGGGGATATATTGCAAAAAAAGACTGAAGTTATGCAAAGATTGCGAAAGATGGCAGAGATGGCTGCGGCAGAAGATATTGTGCTGCTTCACGAGAATGAAAGCAACACTTATGGAGAGCTCAGTATTCAAAGTGTCGAAATTGCTGAAACTCTTGCTTCAAAAAACTTTGGGTTAGTGTTTGATCCAGCAAATTATAGCATGGCGGGTGAGGACGCTCTTGAAGCTGAAAAAAACATGCACGACTATATCAATTATTTGCACATCAAAGATTTCAGTTTAAGGACAAAAACCATGGTGTTCCCTGGGGATGGAGATTCCTATATTAGGGAAATAGTGGAGAAACTCAAGGGGGAAAAATTAATGGTTGCCTTAGAGCCGCATCTTGAAATTGCTGGACAGTTCGGCGGCTTTACAGGCGAAATAAAATTCATGAAGACAGTGTCTATTTTCAAAAACATTTTAGATGAAATAGGCATTGATTGGGCTTAGGAAATATTTCCCAAGCTAGAGGAGGGGATGATATGAGGTTTGGTGTTTTTACAGTTAGTACTCCAGAATATTCGTTGAAAGAAACAGTAGAACTACTGAAACGGCTGGGGTATGATGGCGTGGAATGGAGGGTGCAGAGCATTCCTAAGGAAGTCAGTTCAGATGTGCCATTTGAATTAAGATACTGGGGTGACAACAAGAGTACGATAGATATCGAGAAAGTAGAAGAAATTGTCCCTGAGGTCAAGGAAATGTGCGATGCTGCAGAGCTTGAAATCTTTGGACTCACAACCTATCTTAGGCCACACGAATTTGATGCTATTGAAAAGGTTTTAAGAGCCGCTAAGCATAATGATATAAAGTTTGTGAGAGTTTTCCCTCCAGACTATCCAGACCCGGAAGGCAAAAAAACTTTTCCTCAGTTATGGAAAGAAACCTATGACAACATCCGCAAGCTTGAGACCTTGGCAAAACAGTATGGTGTGAAGATAATCTTTGAAATACACCATGATAATCTAATAGCCTCGCCAAGTGCTGCTTATTCCTTTGTGAATGGCTGCAACCCTGATTACATCGGCTTGATATTTGATCCAGGGAATATGGTGTATGAAGGATTTGAAAACTATCAAAAAAGCTTTGAACTTCTTGGCCCATATGTGGCGCATGTGCACGTGAAGAATGCAATCCTAGTTCCAGATAAAAGAGATGAATTCCAAGCATTAAAGTTTAAAAGAGACTGGGCTTCACTGCGAAATGGGAGTGCGGATTTAGCCTACCTTTTTGAAGTCCTTAAAGCAATGGAATACAATGGGACGGTTTCTGTTGAAGACTTTTCGAATGATGTCAGCACTGAAGAAAAGCTAGCGGACAATATTAAGTATATCAGACAGCTAGCTTCTTCTTGATACTTGGAGGGATGAATGAAAACAAAAAGGCTACAAGCATTTGAAAAAGGACAAGTCAAGCTTGTTGAAGAAAAATTGCCTGAACTGGGTGCTGATGAAATTCTACTGAAGACGATTTTTAGTACCATTTCTCCAGGTACAGAGCTGGCTTGGATTAATCACATGGAAAACACTCCCGGAATTTATCCTTATTATCCTGGATATAGTGCAGTGGCTCAGGTCAAAGGAACAGGAAAAAATGTCAATAATTTGCAGCTAGGAGATGTGGTTGTTGCAAATATTACACATGATTCCTATGCCATTACGAAGGCTGATAAAGTAACTTTGGTGGATTCAGATATGGATCTTCAGGAAGTATCTGCTTTCAGACTTGCGTCAATCTCTTTGCAAGGAGTGAGAAAGGCTGGCATCCAGATAGGTGATAATGTTGCAGTTATCGGTCTTGGGGCTATTGGTAACCTTGCTGCTCAACTGGCACACGTAGCTGGTGCAGGAGCAGTTATCGGTTTTGATACAGTTGATTGGAGGAGAGATCTTGCTGCAGAATGTGGTGTAGTACACCTAGAGTCTGATAGTTCAGATGAGAAATTCCATAACAAGTTTGACGTTGTTTTTGAAGCGACAGGAGTCCCTGCAGTAATCAACACTGCCTTGGAGATGGTGAAACCTCTTGGGACTGTTATCCTTCTTGGTTCAACTAGAGGTTTGACGGATGCTGTTAACTTCTATAAGAACGTCCATAGGAAGGGCGTCACAGTTGTGGGCGCACACGAAATGCATAGAGCCAAATCGGAAGGGGATGGGGTTTGTCATTTCCGTAGCCACAAATATGATGAAGCTACAATTATTAAACTTCTTCAAGCAAAGAGGATTTGCATCAAGCCGCTTATCAATGCAGTAGTCAAACCCAACAAGGCACAAGATATCTATGAAAAACTTCTTTCAAGAGAAGATCATTTGATTCTTGCATCATTTGATTGGAGATAAATTAAAAGGGTTATATACCTCCTAAATCATCCACGCATTAGCTGTATATAACCCTTTTACATGTTTTTACGATAGGGCGATAGTTGCATTTTTCACATACGGCGATTGGGTCCTTGTCGTTTGCGTAACCTACTACATAGCGATGAGCCTTTTTTGATTCTTTTTTATACTCAAAGTCACGAGCAATAGGATAAAAAGCATGTAAGTCTTGCGTCGTTATGTTTTTAGACTGCCATCTTGATCAGCAGCGGTAGGACCACGACATTGGCGATCGAGGCTGTGAGGCTTGTAAAGAGGAAGACCAGAAGGATCTTTAAGAATCGATTGCGGTACCAACCGCGGAAGGTCGAGACATCCTCGGAGAGCAGCTCAAAGTCTTTGACCAATGGTTTGCGCAACGATGCTTCTACCAAGCCGCTGACCATCCCCACACCGATCGCTGGATGCAAGGCGGTAATCGGTGCGCTGAGGGCGCTGATCAATACGTTCAATGGGTGGGCGAGGGCTGCGATAGCGCCGATTGCGGTGAAGGACATATTCACCACCAACCAGGAGCTGAGCATCTTAATACCGCCGCCTTGGCCGCCGCGGATAAAGCCTACGACGATCAATGAGATCAGGGCGAGTGGGAAGATCCACGAGAGGATCTTGCCGCCCTTGCCTGAAGGCGGAGCAACGCTGATATCGCTGAGGTCAGTGGAGAGTTCGTTGGCGTGGATCGCTTCGATCGTGGAGACGATCCCCTGCATATGCCCTGCTCCGACGACGGCGACCTTTTTTTTGCCAGGAGCTTCATAGATCGAGGTAGCGAGATAGCGATCGCGCTCATCGATGAGCACGCTCTTTACCGAAGGTAGCTCTTCAGCGAGCTCCTCCATCATCGCTTGCATCACGTCCGCTTTCTTAAGATTTTCCAGCTCCTCTTCACTGAGGGTCTCATCGGTGAAGACTGCGCTGATCAAGGAAGCGAGGAGCTTTGCTTTATTCCAGGGGTTGCTCATCCGCCAGGCGCGGCGAAAGGTGACTTGGATATCTCGGTCACAGAGAGAGAAGGGGATTTCCTTCTCTTTTGCAATCTGAGCAGCTCCAATAATCTCTGCTCCCGGTGCTATGCCTGAGAAGTCTCCCATCCGCTTTTGAAAGGAGGAGAGTGCCATGTTCGCAATAAGGAGAAATGCCTTGTTGTCCTTGATAACCTGCTTGATATCCATATTGGACCAAGCGTTCTCCTCCTCCTTGCTCTTCATCCTCCCTGCATCGAGCTCCAGACAGATATGATCGGGTTCTTCGGTTTCGATCGCTTGGGCCACTTCCTCGACGCTTTGTGCGGAGACGTGGGCGGTGCCGATGAGGAGAATTTCTGTATCATCTGCAAAGGTAAGACGTACTTGGGTATCGCTAAGGGCTTCAACAGTCATGCAGTAAACTATACTGAAGGTGCGATCAATAAACAAGGGAAACGGAGCAAAGCTCCCACCCTTTGACAGCACACTCAGCTTTCCAGTAGAGTCGCTATATGGATACGCTCTGGTATTTAGGAAAGCTCGCCCTCTCGCTGGCGGTGGGCTCTTTTTTTGCAAAAGCGGTAGGAAAGGATCGCTTTGTCCGCACCGCAGCTCTTGCACAGATGCTCTTGGTGTGGGCCCTCCTCTTTTTCATGGGGGTGAACACCGCCTCCATCGAAGGCATTGGTGAGCAACTCTCTTCGATCGGGCTCGGGGCGCTGGTGCTGACTGTGTGCGCCCTCGGTGGCACGATCGTCATCGCACTGCTCTTTCTGCCGCTGTACAGCAAGGAGCGCGGAATCGCCATTGCAAAGCGCAAGGAGGGTTCTACGCTGCGGCAAGTCTGGGATGTTATGAAAGAGCCAGCGATCCTCATCGGCATCGTCATCCTCGGTATGATCGCTCGCCTAGGCACCCCATTCTTTGGGTGGTTTGACTCCTCCCTGGTCTCGATCCTGCTCTACCTCTTGCTCTTCTTTGTCGGGATGCAGGTGGTGCAGCTACAAGTCTCCTTCAAGGGGATTTTTACCAACAAAGCGCTGATTCTGCTGCCGGCGGTGACGATCGTAGGCACCTACCTTGGCGCAGCGGTGGCAGCACTTTTGTTGCCGTACACTCTACAGGAGACGATGGGGATGCTCAGTGGCTTTGGGTGGTACTCGCTCTCTGGGGTGATGATTGGCGATCTCGGATACCCGATCCTCGGGTCGATCTCCTTTCTCTCCAACCTGCTGCGTGAAAGCTTCACCTTCTTCTTAATTCCCCTCTTTGGACGCCTCGGCAGGCGTTTTTACCCCGCCGCACTCTGCAGCGGTGGAGCGACGACGATGGATGTGACGCTGGTGCTCCTCTCCAACCACTTCGGTATGCAGACGATGGTCCTCTCCATCTTCCATGGAGTGGTGATGAGCTTCAGTGCCCCCTTGCTGATCCCGCTTTTCTTTTAACGGACGATCAAGAGCTGTGCGATGGTAGTAAAGGGCGCTTCCTTGAGAAGGCGCAGGTAGATCCGCTCTGGGCCGTCGAGTGCGATCGGTGAGAGGGAGAAGATCTGGGCGACCGTCTCTGGCGGCGGAAGCTGAATAAACTCATACTTTCCTGCTGCAATCTCATAGGGTCCTTCGGTTTTCGGTTGCTCCTCAGCTCGCTCGATAGCCAGCAGCTCCTCGGCGGTAGGTGCTCCGCGCTCACCGACGAAGAGCAACCGAGCGGTGGAGGAGAGGGCGAAGACAACTTCGCTACCGATTTCAGCGGCATCGAGGTGTGCGAGCGCAGTCGTATAGGCGTCCTCATTTCCCTGGTAGACAAAGCTAGGTGCTTGATAGATGATGGGTTGTATGAGGGAGAGGGTCATGGTCTGTAGTCGGTTCATAGGTGGTACTGTAGCAAAATGAAAAGTACAGGTAAAGTAGGAACGCTTCCATACATCCTCACCCGACGCAAATCCAACCGCAATATCGTTGTGCGGGTCAGCCTCCAAGGCGAGGTAGAGGTCAGCGCCCCCTATGGGGTTTCAGTGCGTCAGATTGAGGCGGTGATCCGCTCCAATAGGGAGCTCTTAGAAGAGCGGATTGTCCAAGAGCAAGCGAAGCTCCACTCCTTTCAAAGCGGAGATCGCTTTCTGGTCCGCGGGAAGTGGCTTGCTTTGACGCTCTTTGTTGGCGAAGCTGCTCTGGTTATCGAACAGGATGAAGAGCTTGTCGTGCTGCTCCCTGAAGAAGACCCGCCAGCTGAACTTGTCGCTCACGTGATCCGTGAGCATTTTCGCAAAGAGACTCGCAAGCGGGTGGCAGAGCTCTTACCCTATTGGGCGAGCCGTCTTGCAGTTGCCATCCCACCGATCACTATCCGAGACTCCAAGCGCCGATGGGCGAGCTGCTCCTCAGCCGGCAGGCTTAACTTCTCCTTGCGTTGCCATAGCCTGAGCGATGAGCAGCTCTCCTACTTGGTGCTCCATGAGCTTGCACACTTCGTGCACTTCGATCACTCACCAGCCTTCCATCGCCTGTTAGCAGAGCATATGCCCACGTACCAGGAGATTCAAAAGTCGATCTTCTCCCTGCACCAAGCGAGCCAGCTGCTCTGAATGTTCCCTTCTTGGCTAAGATTGGGTATGGTAGAAGAAATGGAGGATAGCTATGAAACCTGACTATATTATCGATGGCGTACACCGGATCGCCGCTAAGATTGGAAGCCGAGACCTCTTTGAGGGTATTTGGCCAATCCCCGATGGGGTGCTGCTCAACTCCTACCTCGTTGAAGGGAGAGAAAAACGGGCTTTGATCGACCTGGTTCAAGACTGGGACGGTGCCCTCTCAACCCTCAATGAGCAGCTGGACAACCTCGGTGTCGAGGACGGAGGCATCGATTACATCATTCTCAACCATATGGAGCCCGACCATACCGCAGCGATGCGTGAGGTCATCGCTCGCTTTCCTGAGGCACAGATCCTTGCCAGCGAACGCGCTCTTCCTTTGATCAAGAGCTTCTATAAGATCGAAGAGAACCTCAAAGCGGTGAGCGATGGAGAGACGATCGACCTCGGAGGCAAGACGCTGCAGTTCTTCCTCACCCCCAATATCCACTGGCCGGAGACGATGATGACCTACCTCGTTGAAGGTGGGGTGCTCTTCAGCTGTGATGCCTTCGGCGCCTTTGGACGCTTCGACGGCTTTGATGATCAGCTCGGAGCCAACGAGCGTGAGCACTTCAAAAGTGAGACCGAGCGCTACTATGCGAATATCGTCTCCTCCTTTTCAGCTTTCGTTGAGCGAGGGATCGCTAAGTTAGCCGACCTTCCAATCAAGGTGATCGCCCCGAGCCACGGGGTAGTCTGGCGGGAGAACCCCACCGAGATCGTCGAGCACTACCAGAAGCTCGCCTCCTACCTCAAGGGACCTCGGGAGAAGGAGGTCGCCATCGTTTGGGCGAGCATGTACGGCAACACCGAGGCGCTGCTCTCCTCTATCCTCGAGGGTATTAATAGCGAAGGAATCCCTGTGCATGTCCTCCAGGTTCCGCAGACCCATGCTTCCTTTGTCCTAGAGAAGGTATGGCGGAGCGAAGGGTTGATCATCGGTATGCCGACCTATGAGTACAAGATGTTCCCTCCGATGTACCACATCCTCGACATCCTTGAACGCAGCCATGTGCGTGGACGAAAGGCGATGCGCTTCGGCTCCTTTGGCTGGTCAGGCGGTGCACAGAAGCAGTTCGAACCCTTTGTTGAAGCGATGCAGCTCGACTATAAGGGGGAGGTTGAGTACCAAGGCTCTCCGAGTGAGGAGGACCGCAAGCGTGCCTATGAGATGGCCAAGGCGATCGCCAAGGAGATCAAAGAGGCGTAACGAAAGAAGCCCCGCAATCGCGGGGCTTTCTCATAGCTCGGTACTGCTTATTCGATAATCGAGAGCAGGTGGCGGGTGAAGGCTTCGACCCGCTCTGCAGAGCTGATGCTGAGGCGCTCCTTTGTGGAGTGGATATCCCACATATTGGGACCGAAGGAGACCGAGTCCATCCCCGAGAC
>DASRNL010000202.1:0-10471 GCA_035647415.1 Sphaerochaeta sp.
ATACAATGCCTTTGAAGATAATACAAGACAATACAGATATATTCTTTCAAAAAGATTACAAATACCCAAAAAAAAGACCCCTGAAGGCCTAGAACGCTGTTTTCTTAAGGAGATTAGTTAGTCACAAGTGAAAAGACCGGAGCATCGCTCCGACCAAGGGAGCTGCCGGAGCTTTAAGGCGAAGTAACATGAGTGCCCCCCCGCCAGCTGCAAGGTGTAATAACAGTAGATATAACCAGTTCATGAGCTTCTCTCCTTCACAGATACGCGCCTGTGATGGGAGGCAGTGTAGCATAAGAAATTGTCTTGGGGAAACCAGATTCGCCGATGGGAATACCTTGACGTGCCGACAAGCTACTGATACCTTCATAGATATGAAATTATCCACCAAAGGTAGATACTCGTTGCAGACAGTAGTGTACCTCGCCACCTGTACAGAAAACTGCTCGATTCGGAAGATCAGTGAGAAAACTGGTATCTCCAGTGGATATCTTGAGCAGCTGATGATCCCCTTGCGCCGAGCCAACTTAGTGGTTGCCCAACGCGGGGTCCATGGAGGCTACAAAATTGCTCGCAGTGGCATCACCTGCCACGATGTGCTTGCTGCCAGTGAAGGGGACTTTCTTCCCGCCCCTTGCAGAGATTGTACCCAACACCAGTTGTGCAAAACCCATGAGATCTGGTCGCTTCTACAGCGTACAGTCGTGGAGTTTTCCAAAGAAGTGACGATTGAATCCCTCGCCTCCGAGCTGGTGATAGCGCTCAAGGAGGCTGAAGCATGAAGATTTCAACCCGTGGACGCTACGGTTTGCGCCTGCTCGTCGACCTGGTAGAACAGAACAACAGCGCTCCGATCCCCCTTTCCACCGTCGCACAGCGACAGCAGTTAAGTGAAAAATACCTGCAGCAGGTGGCCCTCCTTTTGACCCGTGGAGGGGTGTTAATCTCGGTGAAGGGCTCCGGTGGCGGCTACCTCCTACAACGGCCTGCTGAAGAGATCATGCTCTACGACGTGCTGGATATCCTCGAAGGGAGTATCTCCTTCCAGGAGCATGACAGTGAGAATGAGAACCCCATCGAGCGGGTGATCCGCAAACATTTTTGTCGGCATCTCGATGCAGAGATAGCAAAGACCTTCACCAATATCAGCCTCAAGGATGTCTGCACCGCCGATTGGTACCAGTCGCTGACCTAAGGCTCAACACTGCTATTGGAGGCTCTCGATGCTCTATGAGAATATCCTAGAAACGATAGGCAAGACCCCGCTGGTCCGCCTCGCAAAACTCTGTAATCCACCTACCGAACTCTATGCTAAGGTCGAAAGTTTCAACCCCTTGAGCTCGGTGAAGGACCGTACCGCCTTGGCGATGGTCGAAGGAGCAGAAGAGCGCGGTGAGCTTCACTCTGGAGCGACGATTATCGAGCCGACCAGTGGCAACACAGGGATCGGACTCGCCTGTGTCGCTGCGCAAAAGGGGTATCGATTGATTATCACGATGCCAGAGACGATGAGCGTTGAACGCCAGCGCCTGATGCGAGCCCTCGGCGCAGAGGTCGTGCTTACCAGCGGCAGTGAGGGGATGCAAGGCTCCATCGCCGAAGCTGAGGCGATCGCAGCTACAATACCCAACTCTTATATACCCAGACAGTTTGAGAACCCCGACAACCCCCTAGTGCACTACCGCACTACCGCGGTGGAGATCTGGGAGGATACCAACGGCGGTATCGACCTCTTTGTCGCCGGCGTCGGTACCGGTGGGACCCTCACCGGGGTGGCACGCTACCTCAAAGAGCAAAACCCAGCCATACAGATCATTGCCGTAGAGCCTGCAGCAAGCCCGATGCTCAGCCGCCGAGAGAGTGGGCCACACGGCCTGCAGGGCATCGGAGCGAACTTCATCCCCCCCATCCTCGATCTTTCGCTCATCGATGAGGTGATCTCCATCACCGAAGAGGAAGCGTATGCCGCAAGCAGGAGAGCTGCTACAGAGGAGGGGCTCTTGGTTGGAATTTCCAGCGGAGCTGCACTGGCAGCTGCCTTGCGCTGCGCCGAGGACCCTCGCTATAGCGGAAAACGGATAGTCACCCTCTGTGCAGATACTGGGGAGCGATACCTCTCAACTGAGCTGTTTGGCTGAGTTTTATCATCGACACCCCTGTTGGCTATGGTATACTAGAGGTAGTGGGAGGCTAGTGCATGAGTACAAAGACAGTATTTACTATTGGACGGCAGTTCGGCAGTGGAGGACGCAGGGTGGGCAAAACCCTCGCTGATCGTCTACAGATTCCTTTCTACGACAAAGAGCTGATTGCAATCAGTGCGCGGGATAGTGGGCTCAGTGAGGAGCTCTTCTCAAATGCTGATGAAAAAGCTACCAGCAGCATCTTTTACTCTCTGGTGATGGGCAACTATCCGATGGCTAGTGGCGCACTCGGCGTCACCGAGATGCCGCTGAATGATCAGCTCTTTCTGATTCAAAGCAAGACGATCAAGCGCTTGGCGAGCCTTGGGCCCTGTGTTATCGTCGGCCGCTGTGCTGACTATATCCTCCGCGATCAGGAGAACGTGATGCGCGTCTTCATCCACGCAAAACTTGAGGATCGAGTACGCCGTGCGGTGAATATCTATGAGGTGGATGCTGGGAAGGCCGAGGATATCTGTCTGAAGACCGATAAGCAGCGGGCGAACTACTACAACTACTACAGCGATCGCAAGTGGGGGATGTGTCGTACCTATGATCTCAGCCTGGACAGCGGAGCGCTGGGCATCGAAGGATGTGTGGATGCAATCGTCTGTGTCGATGGGCTGATGGACAAAAACATCGGTAAATCCATCTGATGATTATCGATCTACTCGATAACCTCGAGTGGTATCGCAGCCTGCATCCCATGCTGGAGCCCCTGATCAGCTTCCTCGATCGGGCGGTGGTGTACGAGCAGGTACCAGGGCGTTACCAGGAGGGTGGGTTCTCCTACGAGATCCGAAGCTACCATAGCGCTGAGGAGCCGACTGCCCTACAGAGCGCAGCACTGGAGCTGCAGATTCTCCTGGAGGGCTCTGAACTCTATAGCATTCAGCGTGAGGGGGAGACCCGGTTGGTTACCACCGTGACCGAAGGGCTCTTCCTCGTCTTGCAGCCCGATACCACCTATCGAACGAGCGCCGCTGAAAGCGGTAGCACTGCTATCAAGAAGGTGATTTTCACCTTGCCATAAAAAGACGGGAGCTCCGATTGCGGGCTCCCGTTGATAGTTTCAGGTGAATGGTTACTCTGCATCTATCCCTAAGAGTTGAATATCAAAGATCAAGAGAGAGTTCGGTGGGATCACCTCGTTGGCCTGTGCACCATAGCCGAGGCTGGGGTGTACCCACGCTCGGACTGTCGATCCAACCGGCATCAAGGAGACCGCTTCCTTAAACCCTTCGATAATCACCGCTAGGGGGAAGTGGGCACTTTCGCCTCGCTGGTAGGAGCTGTCTACGATCGACCCATCGAGCAGCTGCAGCTGATAGTGCACTTCAACGGTGTCCTCATAGGTGGGCATCGGTCCATCACCTGCTTCCAGTACCACGTACTGCAAGCCGCTGTCGGTGGTGATAACCCCTTCATTCTCGCGGTTAGCTTCGAGGTACATCTCTGCGACTGCAAGGTTCTCTTCGGCGAGGAGGGCGAGCCAAGTCTGATACTCAGCTTCCATCTCTTGCTGGAACTCAAAGAGGCTGAGCTGCATCTCCATCTCGCTTAAGAGTGGCTCAGCACGGCGAGCAAAGTCCAAGCCGCCGAGGGCATAGAGCTCTTGATCGACGCTGATACCTTGGGAGAGCAGGTTTAAAGTCAGCACATAGCCGTAGGCGTAGCTGTAGATCTCCTCAAGATCGGTGGGCTTGGCAAGCTCAGCTACTTCCTCGACACTGTTCCAATCTCCGATGAAGCTCTGCAGCTGGTTGCCCACACTCCAGACCTCTTCTTCATAGGTCTCAACGGCTTCAAAGAGCTCTTCCATGGCGAAGAATCCTACCGGCTCTTCCATAGCAAAGAAGTCCGTCCAGCCGTGCAGCACGCCGAGGGTGTAGTAGCCGCTTTCAAAGAAAAGCCCTTGTTGGGCGACCTGCTGGAGCATCAAGTATCCGTAGGTGTAGGAGAAACGCTCCTCAAGGCTCTCCAAAGCGGTGGGGCTCTCCAACTCAATATCCAGTGCGAAGGCACCGGTGGTGACCAGCGGGGTGATCCAACGGATCTCACTGGCATAGAAGTCATCGATGACGACCTCCAGATAATCACCTTTTTCGAGTGCAGCAATCGGCCAACTCGATTGTGTATCCCAACCAGCGGCAAAGACGACTTCCTCTCCACCTTTGTCCTTAGCGACAAAGGTACGCTCTCCAAACTGATCAAAGCTTGCAAGTAGCCGAACGGTGATCGCCTCAGGGTGAGATTCACGAAGACCGCTAGCAATGGCAGGGGTGAGCAGCAGCACAAGCAGCACACTCATCAATAATACTGTTCTTCTTTTGGTCATAACACATCCTTTGCAGGGGGTATCCTACCACCCTATCTATCTACTGTACGAACTCTCTATCCAAACGTCAATCAAATGCAAGCTATTCGCTCAATTATTGCACCGACTTACCTGCTATGGTAGGCTTTTGATGATGAAAGAGATACCCTACCTGCTGCGCAATTCCACGATTGCCCACCTCAAAGACAACGCCCTCTATATCGGAGACCGTCGTCTCTTTCCCTTTGAGCGAACCTTTGTTCGCTGCGAGAGTGTTAGAGAGATCGCTGCTGCTCTTTCTGCGATGGTAACCCAAGGGGGTGGGCCCCTGGAGGTGGCGCTGCAGACGATGCGCTTTGTGCGCCTGGAGATTGAGCAGGGGAGCCTTCCTGCAACCCTAACAAGCTTCTTCGATGCCCGAGATCTTTTGGCAGCAGCAAGGCCGACCAACACGACGATGGCTCGTGCCCTCGATGCGCTCTTGGGTCAGTATGTGAGCATCGAGGAGGCGATGGAGCGAGTAGATGAAGACGTCAGTGCAGCGCTCGCCCATTGGGAGGCAATCTACCGACAGATGGGCAAGCTCGGTAGCTCCTTGCTCACCGACAAAAGCGCGGTGCTCACCACCTGCTTTGCCGAGCACTCGCTGCTCTATACATTGCAGTACGCCCAAGCAGACAACAAAGCGATCTCCCTCTATGTGAATGAGACCCGCCCGTATTTGCAGGGCAGCCGACTTACCGCCCCTTCAGCAGCGGAGCTGGGAATTGAAGTGACCGTCATCGGCGATGGGATGGGGGCAACCTTGCTGCGCGAAGGGAGCATCGACTGTTATATGACCGCCTGCGATGTCCTCTGTATGGATGGGACGGTGGTCAACAAGACCGGCACCCTCGCCAACGCAATTGCCGCCTCCTACTACGGTATTCCCTACTATCCATTCTCCATCTCCCCTGATCCCACCAAGGGTGGGGTAGCAGACCTGGTGATGGAGGAGCGCGATCCACAGGAGATGAAGGAGTGTAGAGGGATCCCTACAACGACTAGCGAGGTAGCAGGGCGATACCCTGCCTTTGATATTATCGAGCCGTCCTTGGTGACCAGCGTGGTCACCCCCAAGGGGATTCTTACACCCAAAGAGGTGAAGGAGCACTTTCTATGAGAGCGATTATTGGCGGAACAGGCTTTGACAGCCTCGATGCGATTACCACAGAGTCTAGAACAGTGACGACCCCCTACGGGAGTGTCGAGCTCTTTGAGAGCTCTGATGGGCTGATCTTCTTACCCCGTCATGGTGCTGACCATCGGTATCCACCGCATGCCATCCCCTATCGAGCCCAGATAGAGGCCTTGCACCAGAGGGGAGTCAAAGAGGTGGTAGCTATCTACGCTGTGGGTTCGATCAGCGATCGACTGCCACCTGAGGCGGTGGGGCTGGTAGGGGACTTTGTTGATTTTAGCGGGCAGGTACACACCTTTTCCACCGAAGGGGAGGTGCTCCATACCGCTGTTGACGCGCCCTTTTCAACAGCGTTACAAGAGCGAGCACTCGCTCATAACCCCGATTTAACAAAGGATCTGCTCTATGTGAGCACCGCAGGACCTAGGCTGGAGACTAAGGCTGAAATTGCCTTCTTTGCCCGTCAGGGCTTCGATGTGGTGGGGATGACCTTAGCTGCAGAGGCTACCTTGCTCGCTGAGCGAAACATCCCCACGGTGGCATTGACCTACTCGATCAACTGGGCAGCAGGGATAGGGGCCGACCGGCTCTCTTTTATCAGCGATGAGACCATCGCAGCCCGTAAAGCAGAGATCACAACCCTCAGCCTCGGTATATTGGGGTATTAAAGAACACAAAATAAAAACCACGGAGGCAGATCCTCCGTGGCTGTTGATCTCTGGTCGATCTGCTTAGCGCTTGGTGTAGTGCAGTTCACAGGTCTTGCAACCCTTGGCGATCGTATCGGAGATATCGAGGTCAAAGCCCATCGCTTCTGCTAGGCCGCGGTCGCCATCCATGGCGATGTCGCAGAGCAGTTCGATTGTCTCATCATCCAGACCGAGCTTCTCCCATGCTGCCACCAGTGGACAGTAGTTGAAGGTGATGGGAACTTCATCATAGAGTGCGTGAATCTCATCCATATTGAAGGTCTTACGACCGGTCGGACTGGGAGTTTTTTCTGCGAACTGGCGCATGTCTTGAGGATCCTGGACTGCATTCTTCACGCCTGCTCCCTTATTGAGGCCATACTTGAAGATCGCTTTACGCAAGATCTGCTCAGTGTTTTCAATACCAGCGTCGACCATCTCCTGATAGATCATGGCGAGCCAAGTAGCACGTACCTCGATTTGATTGCGATTGGTGAGGATATCGAGGGATACCTCGTTAGCATTGTTGTATTTCTCTGCCATCGTAAAAAACTCCTATATATTTTAGTTTGCGATACAAGGGAGGCCGGTCTATGCAGACCGGCCAATATCCATTAGTTGATGCGGGCCCAGGCGTTAGTCCAAGCTTCCTTAATCTGTGAGGTGGTGTCACCGACGCCGACTTTGTCGTAGTCGAGCAGGTTGATCGTCTCAAGCGGCTGCAGGATTGGGTTGATGGGAACCTGTGGGTGAACCGGTCGTCCACCGTAGTTGGTCGCATACTGATCCTGTCCTTCCAGACTGACTACCCACTCAACAAATGCCTTTGCAGCATCCATGTTCTTAGCATTTTTGACTGCCGCAGTTGCGAACATACCGACGATCGATCCTTCCTTCGGATAGAGGACGCGGATGTTGTCTGCACCATCGAGCAAGAGCTGGGTGATTGCACTCTCATAGGAGAGACCGACGACGTATTCACCGTTCATGACCTGCTTGTAGACGGTCGAAGAACTGTTGGTGATTACGCCATTGAGGTTGGTGATAAAGTCGTTGAGATATTTGTTGAAGCCGGCACTGCCGAGTCCGCCGTAGATCTCTTCCATGTTGACCAAGTGGCCCCATGCGCTGGAAGAAGCGGTCGGGTCAGCGGTGATAATCTTGCCCTTCAAGCGAGGATCAAGCAGCGAATCGTATCCGGTAATCTCAAAACCGAGTTCCTTTTCCAGGTCCTTGTTTACGACGAAGACAGAAATCTGCATCGCATACGGGTTGAGGTAGCCGGTGGGGTCGACTGCGTAGGAGGGGTACTCACTGACGCTTGCTGTCTGGAATGGCTCGATAAAGGACATGTAGCCTTTTACCCCTTCGTAGGTGAGAGCGCCAAGGATGGCGTCTGCCTGGGGGTTATCGCGCTCAGCAGTCAGCTTTGCAACGAGTTCTCCAGCTCCTCCGGTGACGATATCAACGTCGTATTGAGGATACTGCTGCTCAAACGGTGGGATGAGCGCTTCAAGCTGTGCGTCGTTACAAGTCGTATAGAGTACGAACTTGGAGCGAGCAACTCTTCCACTCTCGCCTGATCCTTGGGCAAATACTGCGCCGAAGGCGATGGTAAGAACCATCAGTACTACCAATAATTTTTTCATGGAAACCTCCATTTTTTATCTTCGCCACTTCTGTGGCGAGTTTGTATGGCTACGCAACGTAGCCATCAATCCACACACTGTTCAGACAGAGATCTCTCCATCCTTAGAAACTGCCATATAGATTCCGATCGATCCCATCGTCAGAATCATCAGCATCGTCGCATACGCTGTCGCAATCCCTTCGGTTCCTCGGACGATGTTCGTATAGATCGCCAAAGTCAACGTGAGACTACGGTTGCTGTAGAGGATGATTGCCGAGCTCAACTCAGTGATAATTGCAACCCAACTCATGATTGCCCCTGAGATAACCCCAGGACTCATCATCGGCACCGTGATGCCAAAGAAGGTCTTCATCTTGGTCGCCCCAAGACTCACCGAAGCCTCTTCGATACTCATCGGTATCTGCTGTAAAATTGCCACCGATGAGCGGATCGTGTAGGGCATCCTGCGGATACAGACCGCCACGACCATGATGAAGACCGTACCGGTGAGGATTAGCGGGCGGGTATTAAAGGCCATAATCATCGAAATACCGACTACCGAGCCGGGGATGATATAGGGAATCATCGAAAGGGTATCGATCGTGCTGTTGAGGACACTACGCCGACGGACCACCAAGTAGGCGATTAAAATCGCAAAGAGCAAAATCACCGCAAGGGAGATGAGCCCAATCTTTAAGGTGTTGCCCATATAGCGGAAGGCCCCCTTGTCGATCGCAAGGCGATAGTTGTTCAACGAGTACCCAGGTAGGACCACTTGGTTGCGCATATTCCTAAAGGAGGCGACCATCACGTAGACCTGCGGCAGGAAGGCGAGGGCGACCAGACAGTAGGAAAAGACGTGTGAGAGCACGTGCATCAGGGTGTTCGGTCGTTTGGGCTGAATCGGGTTCATTGCGTTGATGGTAAAGCCAAACCGCTTGGAGGTCGCCTTCTGCAGGAGGAAGACCGCCGTGGTAATCAAAATTGCAACCACGCTGATTGCAGCGGCGAAGTTGTTGTTGCCTCCCATCTCATTGAGGTACTGACTGTAGATCTCTACGGTGAAGGTTCGATACCCCTCTCCAATGAGCAGCGGTACGCCAAAGTCGCTGAAGGAGCGCATGAAGACCAAAAGCGCAGCGGCGAGAATCGTCGGCATGCTGAGCATGAAGGTCAGCTTGAAAAAGCGATTGATACCCGAGCATCCAAGGCTCTCAGAGGCTTCAAGCAGGGAGTTGTCGATATTCCTAAAGGCCCCAATCATGTAGATGAAGACCAAGGGGAAGAGCTTCAACGATTGCACTAGGACAATCCCAGAGAAGCCGTAGATGGTGCCGAGCTTGATACCAAAGAGGTTGGCAAAGAGCTTGGTGATGATCCCATTGCGTCCCATCATCAAAATCCAAGAGTACGCACCGATAAAGGGAGCACTCATCGAACAGAGGATACTCAGCACATAGACAGTTTTTTTGCCCTTCAAGTCAAAGAAGCAGTAGATGTATGCCAGCGGTATCCCCAAAAGGAGCGAGTAGAAGGTGACGGCGATCCCAACCTTAAAGCTGTTTACCAGCGTCATAAAGTAGTAGCGTTGGCCAAAGAAGCGGCGGAAGTTCTCCAAGGAGAAGGCCCCTTCTAGATCAAAGAAGGCCTGGTAGACGATCTTGATCAGCGGATAACAGAGGAAGAGGAGAAAGAGAACAAGGATGCTGATGCTCACCAGCGTCCACACGTCCCTTCTTGGTGCAGCAGCACTCTGGACACTCATACGGCACCTCCTTCGGGGTGTGTTTTCACTCCAGCCATGATGCTCAGCTCAGTTGTAGGATCAAAGAGGTTAATCTTCAACGGCTCAACCTTCAGCTTCACGGCAACACCGACAGGGAGGATGTCGTCGATGGTGGACTCTTGGATAATCTCAGCGGTCGTTCCATCTGCGAGGGTGACAAAGTAGTGGGTGTTGAGTCCAAGGAAGACGCTGTCGGCAACGACACCGGCGATGCCTTCCTCGTTTTCACTGAAAATAAAGTCTTCAGGGCGGACACAAACGATCGTTTTGCGGTCGCGCAGCTCATCGGGGGCAATATCGGTGACCTGCTCAGTATAGGTGTCAGAGAAGGAGAGGCTTCCATCGGCATGCAGGTCAGCTTCAATGAGGTTGGACTTGCCGATGAAGGAGGCGACAAAGAGATCAGCGGGGCGCTGATAGATCTGTTTGGGGTGATCGGTCTGCCGGATCACACCGTGGTTCATCACAGCGATGCGGTCGCTGACTGCCATCGCTTCCTCTTGGTCGTGGGTCACATAGACGGTCGTGATACCGATGCTGTGCTGGATGTTTTTGATGACCGTGCGCATTTCAACACGGAGCTTAGCATCGAGGTTAGAGAGCGGTTCATCCATCAACAGCACGTTGGGCTCGATAACCAAGGCACGGGCGAGGGCGACACGCTGCTGCTGTCCTCCGCTGAGGCG
>DASRNL010000203.1:0-13241 GCA_035647415.1 Sphaerochaeta sp.
ATTGTAAGCTTTCTTACCCTTTCAGGGGTTTTGATTCGATCAACCCGTCTGGTTATATAGACAAGCGTTCCCCCTTGCTCGCGTAACAAGCCAAAATCAACTGTTTGAATCTGGGCTTTCTGTGCCAAAGTCATCGCCACGCTCTCCAGTTCTAGCAGGTGTGCGTAGGCAGGGCTTTGGGGTTTTACTATATATCTTGCAGGGTAATCTACTACGGTGAGCTTAGCAGTAGTTGTATGGCTATCGATTCCTACAGAGAGTTTAGGTTGTACTCCAGTTGTTGTTGTCCCAACCGATATCGCTGCTTTTGCCAACGCAGAGAGTGTGTCCTCTTCTAGGGATAGAATGGGGAGCGTGTTGCTGCCAAAGAAGGAACGGATACAATGGCGGTGCCATGCTTCTTGGCTCTGTGCATCTAGCGTTTGGTAACAATATAGGCATCGGTTCATGAAACAGGTACCACACTGACAGCACCGATGGTATCCCTACAGGTACGCAAAAGAATACCAAATCGATCTTGGCGATCAAGTTTCCAGCTATCGATAGCAATCTGTAGCAGCCAACCTTCGGGAATAAGTCCATCGAAGAATGAGAAAAGAGTGGGGCTCTCATACTTCGGTGTATGTAACCCCAAGGTGAGGCTTATCGGCTGAGCATCAACATTGTTCAAGTACTGCTCATCATACCAAAAGCGGTACCCTTCTTCCCACTCTTCTAGTGTTCCAGCGTTACTCCCATCAAAGTAGACAATACCTTTGCGCCAATTCATTCAGTCTGCTCCTTATAGGGGATCGGGCCTGCAATATGCCCAAACATCAACAGTGCTTGATTGACCTTATCAAGACGTACGGTAGGCTTGCCTTGTTCAAGATCTCGGACAAAGCGGAGTCCAAGGCCAGAGCGAAGAGCAAACTCAACTTGGGTGAGGCCAACTCTCTTTCGTTCTGTTTTGATGAAGGTTCCAATAGCGTAGATACGCGGGGTGTAGTAGTAGCCACCGTCACCTGCGATCGGGCGGTCGTGGGCAATCTTGCCTTTGACGATCTCAGGGGGGATCTCATCGGCAAACGCCTTGCACTGCCATCCTCTTCCCGCTCCATCACCCCACTTGGTGGCGTGGGTACAGTTCTCACACTGAGATATTGCATACCCGACATATCGTCCCATGCTCATGACTCACCCCTCTGGCTTCAGTGTACCATAGCAGCGAAGTGGGCATGAAAAAACCTCCGCAGGGCGGAGGCTTGCAAGTGAGAGGAGTACCTCAGTCGTTGACCCGCTCTAGGTACTCACGGGTTTCGGTGTTGATTCGAATCTTTTCACCTTGTTTGATGAAGATCGGAACGCGGACCTCTAAGCCGGTCTCGGTGGTGACGTTCTTGGTAGCACCTTGGACGGTATCCCCTCGTACCCCCTCTTCCGCCTCGGCGACGAGGAAGACGATCTTCGGTGGCAGGACGATATCCAAGAGCTGATCCTCCCAGAAGGTACAGCGATAGGTCTCCCCATCCTTCATCAAGAGCTCATACTCCGCGAAGGTGCTCATCGGGACCTCAATCTGTTCAAAGGTATCGGTGAGCATGAGGTGGAAGACCTCACCATCGTTGTAAAGATACTGGCAGTCACGATCCAGCAGGGAGATATCCTCTACGTTGTCTCCGCTTTTGATCGTCTCCTGCAGCACCTGGCCGGTGGAGGGGCTCTTGAGCCTCAGGCGCACAAAGGCAGATCCCTTTCCGGGGTTTACAAACTCTCGGTCGACGACAATAAACGGTTGATCTTTGATTAGAAGAGCCATTCCCTTCTCAATTTGACCAGCTTTAATCATATACGTACCTCATCTGGATTAGAAAATAGTATCTAGTATTGCCTGTAGCATAGCAGAAAATGGCAAAAGAATCACCCCTTGCACTCTCATCTAGGAGCCAAGGATCTCTGAGAAGGGGAAGAGAAAAACTTCATCGATCGAGGAGCGTCCCATCAAAAGCATCTGCAGCCGATCGATGCCAAGGGCTACCCCGGAGACCTGCTCCATCGCACTGAAGATCCCAGCCAGCCGCTCATCGACAGGAGGCAGCGGCATCCCGCTCTCGCTTCTTTGGACAGTCATCGTCGCATGCTCGGTCTGCAGATAGGAGCGGATTTTGGTATACTCTCGCTCTTCATCGTAGCAGTTTGCCAGCTCCATCCCCCCTGCATAGAGCTCCCAGCGCTTGCGGTATGCTCCATCGGCGACGGCGAGGCATTCGATCTGACGTGGGTAGCGATCGAGCACCAACGGTCTATCTTGCGGAAGGTTTGGCTCCACCAAGGTGAGGAAGATTCTATTGAAGGTCTCCTCCCAGCTCTCCTCTCTTCCGGCAAAGGCCAGACCAAGGCCCACCGCAGCCTCTGCGAGGCGGCTTTGGTCCTGGTAGGCATCTAAGTCCAGGCCGGTGAAGCGCTTGGTCGCTTCAGCGACGCTCATCGTAAGAAAAGGGGGACGGAGGTGTTCGGGGGTGTCCTCTGTAATGAGATGGGCAAAGAGCTCCTCGGTGATGGCGATTGAGTCCTGTTCATCCGCTTTTACGGTGTAGTACTCGAGCATCGTAAACTCAGGGTTGTGGATCCGGCCTACCTGCTCGCTGTTGCGAAAGCAGTGGCTGATCTGATAGAGGCTGCCCCAGCCATCGGCGATCAGCTGCTTCATATAGATCTCCGGAGAGGGGAGGAGGAAGAGCTCGCGCTCCTCCAAGAAGGGGTTGCTAAAGGTGGTGGCGAAGTTCTCAATATTTGCCTCGGGAATCAAGGTCGGGCTGAGGAGGGGGGTGTCCACCTCCAGATAGGAGCGATCATCAAAAAAGGTGCGGATTGCACGCAGCATGCGACTGCGAAATAGGGCAGCGTCTCTCATGGATGAGATGATAGCTTTCCCCGCCGCTCTGTTGCAAGGGATTGGGCCAAAGGAGTATACTTTCACCTATGAGTCGATACGCTACCGAAGAGGTAATCTACGCCCTTGCAACCCCTTGGGGCAAAAGTGCTCTGGCAGTGATCCGCATCAGCGGAAGGGGCTCTCATGCCCTTCTTGCACCGCACTTCTCTCGCCCTGATGCCCTCCTTACCGCTGAGAATGCTACCCTGGTACATGGGTACCTCTCTGATGAGCAGGGCGAGCGGATCGATGAGGTGGTGCTGGCACTCTTTCGTGCAGGGCACGGCTATACCGCCGAAGAGTCGATTGAAATCTCCTGCCACGGCTCTACTGCGGTGATCCAGTCAATCCTCTCGCTTTTAGGGAGGATTGGGATGCGCAGCGCCGAACCGGGGGAGTTCACCTTCCGCGCCTTTGCCCATGGGCGGATGGACCTCACCCAAGCCGAAGCGGTCGAAGAGCTGATCAGCTCAGTCAGCCAACGCTCCCGCTCCTTGAGCCTCTCCCGCCTTGGGGGAGCTCTGCGCGAACAGATTGAGCATTACAAGCAAGCACTCTTGGCAGTTGTGGCGAGCGTCGAAGTGCAGCTGGACTACGCTGAGGATGAGGTCGATGACTTTGCCTTCCCGCTTGCAGAGCTGAAGGCTATCATCGCAGCCCTTACCCCGTTGATCGAGAGCTACCAGGTAGGCAGACTCTATAAGAGCGGAGCCCGTGTTGTCCTCGCCGGGGCTACCAACGTCGGAAAAAGCTCGCTCTTCAACCTTCTGGTGAAGGAGGAGCGCTCGATCGTCAGCCCCTATCGGGGGACAACCCGCGATTATATCGAAGCGGACTTGGAGGTAGGGGGGATACCGATCCGTCTCTACGATACCGCCGGCTTGCGCGAGAGCGAGGACCTCATCGAGCGCGAGGGGATCGTACGCACCGAGCGGCTGATCGGCGATGCCGATCTGGTGGTCCACCTCGTCGACGTCACCGATATCGACCGGGTCCCTGAAGCGGATGAGCGGACCATCGTCGTCTACAACAAGAGCGACTTGGGAAGTTCCCCGGAGGGTACGCTGGCGATCAGCGCCCAAAGCGGTGCTGGGGTAACAGCGCTGCTCGATGCGATAGAAGCGCGCCTGAAGGCAAAGCTGCCCGACAGCGGGGAGGAGGAGCTGGTGATCGAGAGTGAACGGCAGCAGCAGCTCCTTACCAGTGCCCAGGATGCGCTCTTGCGTGCCCAAGAGCTCGTCGAAGCGAATATCGCCTTGGATGTGGTGGCAGTAGAGCTCGCTGAAGCGTTGGACATGCTCGGAGAGCTGACCGGAGAGATCAAGCACGATGCGATCTTGGAAGAGATCTTCGGCACCTTCTGTGTAGGAAAGTAAGATGGAGTATGATGCAATAGTCGTAGGAGGAGGGCATGCAGGGATCGAGGGATCTCTGGCCCTCGCACGGATGGGGTTCTCCACCCTCCTGATCACCCAAAGCCTTGATACGATCGGGATGCTCAGCTGCAACCCCGCTATCGGTGGGCTCTCCAAGGGCAACATCGTCCGAGAGGTCGATGCCCTCGGTGGAGCGATGGGCGACTTCATCGATGAGACGATGATTCAGTATCGGATCCTCAACCGCCGTCGTGGCCCTGCAGTCCAAGCCCCGCGCGCTCAAGCGGATAAGTTCAGCTACAACCGCCTCGCCAAGGAGACGGTGGAGAACCAAGCGAACCTCTCGCTCTTCATGGATACGGTAGTCGATATCCGTCTCTCAGCTACAGGCGATACGTACGAGGCGGTCATCACCGAGCGCGGACATACGATCAGCAGCAAGGTCTTGGTGCTCACCACCGGCACCTTTATGGAGGCCAAGGTTTTCATCGGCACCTACCAGGCATCCAGTGGTCGTCTCGGTGAGCCGGCTGTCATCGGCCTTGGTACCGCGCTAGAGCAGAAAGGATTTTCCATCGGAAGAATGATGACCGGAACCTCAGCGCGGGTACGCTCGAGCAGCTTGGATTACACCCAGATGGAGGAGCAGCCCGGTGAAGAGGAGATGCAGCCCTTCAGCTTCTCCCGCTCGGCTATCCAGCGCCCTTCGATGAGCTGTCACATCACCTGGACCAACGAACGGACCCATCAGATAATCGCCAAGAATATGCACCTCTCCCCCCTCTACGGTGGGAAGGTCAGCGGAGCAGGCCCGAGGTACTGTCCCTCGATCGAGGATAAGGTGGTGCGCTTTCCCGATCGCACGCGCCACCAGGTCTTTGTTGAACCGGAGGGGATCGGCAGCGAAGAGGTCTACCTCAACGGGGTGATCTCCTCCCTCGCCGAGGAGGTGCAACGAGCTTTCATCCACTCGATCGCTGGCCTTGAGGGAGCAGAGATTATGCGCCCAGGCTACGCGGTGGAGTATGACTATATCGATCCACGCACCCTCTATCCATCGCTGGAGAGCAAGGTGATCGCCAACCTCTTTATCGCCGGGCAGACCAACGGTACTAGCGGGTACGAGGAGGCGGCGTGCCAAGGCTTGATCGCCGGCATCAACGCAGCGCAGAAGCTCCGAGGCGAAGCGCCCTTGATCCTCGGACGCAATGAAGCGTATATCGGAGTCTTGATCGATGATTTAGTTACCATGGGTACCAAAGAGCCCTATCGGATGTTTACCAGCCGAGCGGAGTATCGGCTGAACCTGCGCCACGATAGTGCTGACCAGCGTCTTACCCAAAGGGGGTGGGAGCTGGGCTTACAGAGCGATGCAGCGCTCGAGCGCCTCAAAGAAAAATTAGAGGACATCGATGCGGTCAAGGAGCTCTTGCGCCAGCGCTCCTACCAGAGGAAGCAAGCAATAGAGGCCTTAAAGATGCCTGAGGTTACCATTGAGACGCTTAAAGAGGAGATTGAGGAGCTTGATAGCTACTCCAACCAGATCCTCGATCAGGTGGAGCTGGATGTGAAGTACGCCGGATATGTTGACCGACAGAGTCGGCAAATCGCTCGCTTTGAGAAGATGGAGGCGCTAGCGATCGCTGCTGATTTTAACTACGACGTCGTCCCTGGCTTGAGCAACGAAGGTAGGGAGAAGCTCAAGGAGATCCGCCCCTTCTCAGTGGGACAAGCCTCGCGAATCAATGGGGTGCGCAACAGCGACATAGCGATCCTCATGGTCCACATCCAGCGAGGAGGTGCATGATGGAGAGCTATACTGCCTTACTGTCCGCCGGCCTTTCTGAGATGCAGCTCGCTTTGGACGATGCGCAGCTCGGGCAACTGCAGCGGTATATCGGTGAAATTGAGCTCTTTAACCCCATCTATAAGCTGGTGGGTGCCCACGGTGAGGACCTGGTGATCGACCACATCTTCGACAGCCTCATCGCCCTTCCTGTGATCAGAGAGTGTATCGCCTCTACCGCCGAACCTGCAATTGCCGACTTAGGCAGCGGGGCAGGGCTGCCGGGGATCCCCTTGGCGATCGCCTTGGTCGAGGCGCGTTTCGCGTTGGTCGAGCGGATGCAACGGCGGGTGAACTTTCTTCGTTCAGCCATCGTCGCTGCTGGTCTTTTGGAGCGGGTGAGGATCATCGATACCGACCTTACTGCTGTGCAAGAGACCTTTGATCTGATCACCTTCCGTGCCTTCCATCCTCTGGTCGACATCCTCGACGATGTCGCTCCCCTGGTAGCCGATGGCGGATGGGTCTGTGCCTATAAGGGGCAACAAAGTGCCGTAGAGGCGGAACTGTCGGCGGTCGAACAGCGCCTAGAGAGTCGCTGGAAGAGTACGCTTGTGCCGGTTTCGGTGCCTTTTTTGGCACGAGCGCGGACACTTTGCCTTATGCAGAAACTTTGATAGGATAGAGCCTAAGGAGTAGGGATGCGCAAACGTAGCAGAACACTGACATCTATCATCGCCGCCCTCGGCTTTTTTTTAGCATTCGCTATCGGGGCTCTTGCCCTCTTAACACAGGTCGGTGTGCAACCGAGTTTCTTCACTTTACTCTATCAACTCTTACAGCATCTCTCCTTCGCCTCTGATGGCTCTCCTTGGGGGCTCATCCCCCTTGCGCTGACCTTTGCTGGCGCGAGTGCGATGGTGCTTGCAATCAAGAGCGGTAAGCGACGATTTCTCTTGCTCTTACCGCTGTTGGTGGTGATGAGCTACACCCTCTATACCCTCAGCCATCTGGTGACCCTCTCAGTACAACCGGCGCTCGGTGCATGGCTGCTGGAACGCAGCAGCGATATACGAGCTGCCTCATTGAAGGTTGTGGTGCTCTTTATGGCTGAGATGGTCCTCTTTGTCGCTATCGTCCTCATCGGTGATGCTATCGCCTACGCTACGGTCGCACACCATCGTCGTAAACGACGCAGAGCGCGTGCAAAACTTGAAAAAGAACAGGCGGAAGAAGCAGCATCTACACCGAGGAAGCGGCGGAAAAAGCGGCGAGAAAAACCAGAGACGGAACAAGAGATCGCAATCCAGGAGGCTGCAGAAGCAGCTGAGGAGCCCTCGGTCTTCTCGGTGGTCGATATCCCCGAACTCGAGAGCTTTGAAAGCCGACCCAAATCAGTGCAGGTCGAACCAACGGTTGAAGTAGCGAAAGCCAAGACCATCCGAGATGCAGCTGCAGAGCCCAGAGTCGTCTCGGTAGGAGCCCTGCATGCTCTTAACGCCGAAAGGCTCCGTTCCCAACGGGACACAGACAGCCCAGCTCCCAAGAGAGCTGGTGCCGCAGCGGAGGCGAATCCAAAGGATGAGGAGCTCTCAGGATTTCTCGTTGGAGCGCTTGAAGCGATTGGAAAGCCAACGAAGAAGCGACGAAAAGGGACGATGAAACTGCCACAGGGTCGTGCCCGTGGGATCCTCGCCGAAGCGGTGGAGCGTGAAGAATTAACCCGTACTACACCATTGAGCGAACCAAAGAGCGAACTCTTCGCTTCCCTGCAGCAGCATGAAGCGGTCACTGAAGCAGCAGATCCAGAGGAGATTGCTCCTGTAGCTGCTGCCGAGTCAGAACAAGCAGCACCCGCGCACCCTCCTGTTGTTCCCGTTGTAGCGAGCCCTGTTAGCTCCACTACCATCGCTGCAGGGGAGCAGAGCACAGGAAAGTCACCGTCGATAGAGAGAAGGCGTCCGATAGTGGAGCCATCACACCTTCCCGCTAACGCACCTGAGGTGCAGAGCGAAGCAGCTGAAGCTGAAGATGACTTTGAAACTGAGTTTGAAGCAAAGAGTGGGGTAGGTGGCTTGGTGCAGAGTGAGGGCAAAAGTGCACTCCTTAACCAAGGGAGGATCCGCTACCAGTACCCATCGGAGTCGATTCTGGAGACCTACGAGAAGATTGGGGATGTCGTCGATGATGCGACGCGAGCACGGGGAGAGCTTCTTGTGGAGACCCTCGCTGAGTTTAATATCACCGTGGAGCTGAAGGCGATCGTCCGCGGCCCTACGGTCACCATGTTCGAACTCTTGCCTACCGCTGGGATACGGGTCAATGCGATTGCTAACCTCAGCGATAATATCGCTCTGGCCTTAGCCGCCACACAGGTGCGGATCGTCGCCCCCATCCCTGGTAAGAGCGCCGTCGGGGTGGAGATTCCCAACATCCAGCGGGATATCATCGGCTTCCGCGAAATGCTCAACTTCATCTCCCACAAGTTCAAAGTGCCGATGATCCTCGGTCGAGACCTGCTCAACCGTGGGGTTGCCATCGATGTGATGGAGAGCCCCCACCTCCTGATCGCAGGATCGACTGGCAGCGGTAAGAGTGTCTGTATCAACTCACTGATCTGTTCAATCCTCTATACCCGCAGCTCCCGCGAGGTACGGATGATCCTCGTCGACCCGAAGATTGTCGAGCTGAATGTCTACAATGGCATTCCTCACCTGCTGACCCCGGTGATCACCGACAGCAAGCGGGCGATCAAGGCCCTAGACTTTGCCCTCTATGAGATGGATCGACGGTACCGCCTGCTGCAGTCGATCTCAGTGAGAAATATTGTCGGCTACAACGAGCGGATCAAGGAGCAGCGGATCGCCCGCCAGCAACTGCCCTATATCGTCATCGTTATCGACGAGTTTGCCGACCTGATGCACCAGTTAGGCAAGGAGATGGAGATGCGCGTCAGCCGTTTAGCTGCGATGAGCAGGGCGGTGGGAATCCACCTGGTACTGGCCACCCAGCGTCCTTCGGTGGATGTCATCACCGGGGTGATCAAGAACAATATCCCTACCCGCATCGCCTTTGCCGTCACCAGCTCGACCAACAGCCGGATCATCCTCGATGAGATGGGTGCCGAACAGCTGCTCGGTCGCGGGGATATGCTCTATCAGAGCGCTAGCGATCCTGCCCCAACGAGACTGCAGGGCTCCTTCCTCAGCGACCGAGAGGTGGAGGAGATTGTCGACTTTGTCCGAGCCCAGGGTGAGCCTGACTATATCGATGAGTCCTTCTTTGAGGACCAGCCGGAGCCGAGTGCCAGTGAGAGTGAGGGCAGCGACGCTGACCTCAGTGATGATGAAGTGTTGTTTGAAGAGGCACTAGCGATCATCATTGAACGCAACGGTGCATCCGCCTCCTTCTTGCAGCGTAGGCTGAAGATCGGCTACAACCGTGCAGCGCGCCTAGTCGAGCAGATGGAAGAGATGGGGATTGTAGGACCACCGAACGGCAGCAAGCCAAGGGAGCTGTTGCGAATCCCATGAACGAGGCAACCACAGGCACCCACGCCATCCACAATGGGAGGGTTATCCTCAGCAGCCAGGCGACTGTGCCGGTGAGCAGCAAAGCGGTGCAGTACGGCTTTACGACCTACGAGTCGCTACGGGTCGTAGGTGGGGTAGCGATCCACCTCGCCGATCACCTCCAGCGACTGAAGAACTCCTGTAGCATTATCGGCCTTGAGCACCCCTTTACCGCTCAACAGATCAGCGGATGGGTAGCGAAGCTCTTAGCTGTCGATACCATCCAGGAGGCGACGGTACGGATCCAGCTCTACGGGGGAGCGGAGCCGCAGCTCTTTATCCTCGCCCAAGAGATCATCAGCTATCCGGAGCACTACTATACCGACGGAGTCGGTGCGATCACCTACCACGGTGAGCGCCTCATCCCCTCCTCGAAGACTGGGAACCTCCTTTTGAACTACCTCGCCCTTGAGGAGGCGAAGCGGCAGGGGTGCTTTGAAGCGCTCCTAGTCGATCGCCACGGAGCGGTTCTTGAGGGAACCCGCTCCAACTTCTATGGATTTTCTGGCAACACCCTCTATACCGCACCCGATGATCTGGTGCTCCAGGGGATCACCCGAGACCGAGTGATCGCCGCTGCGAGCGAGCTCGGATTTTCCTTGGTCTTTCAAGTGATCTTGCTCGAAGACCTCAGAGCGAACCGATACGACGAACTCTTCATCTCGGCAACCAGCATGGCGGCGATGCCGCTTGCTGCTGTCGATTCACGCCCATACCCCTCCTCCTATGAGCGCACCGCTGCAATCAAGCGCTTGGTACGGAGCTGGGATAGCAAGGAAGATGTGTAGGCGATGTGGACATCGCTGACCTTTTCCTCTATCTTTGAAGAAAGCTTCTCAATAAGCCCTTCACCGAGTATTAAGCTATTGACTATAAAGGCATTAAACCAATGAAATTTACCGAACTACCAATGAGTGAGCAAGTGCTCAAAGGCGTAGAGGCAGCAGGCTTTGTAACCTGCACCGATGTACAGGCAGACGTGCTGCCTATCAGCCTCACTGGACGCGATGTGATGGTCCAGTCAAAAACCGGCAGTGGAAAGACTGCCATCTTCGTTCTGACGATCCTCGAAGCGATCGTCAAAGCCCAGAAAGCGGGCAAGTCCACCCCTAAAGCGTTGATTATCGCCCCGACCCGCGAGCTTGCGGTACAGATTGAAGAGGATGCGATCCTACTGGCCTCCAAGATGCGCGATGTGTCTATCGGCTGTTTCTTCGGTGGGGTTGGCTACGAGAAACAGAATGAGATTTTAAAGAAAGGCTGCGATATCTTTGTCGCAACCCCGGGAAGAATCCTCGACTATCAGAAGATGGGCAAAGTCGACTTCAGGCACTTTGACATCTTCGTCGTCGATGAGGCGGATCGCCTCTTTGATATGGGCTTCTATCCGGATATCCAGCGGATGTTCAGCCTGCTGCGCCCCTGCACCGAACGCCAGACGATGCTCTTCTCGGCGACCTTGAGCACCAGGGTGCGCAACCTCGCCTGGTCCTTTATGAACGAACCAGCAGAGATCGAGGTCGCCCCTGAGGAGATCACCGTCAAGAAGATCTCCCAGGAGCTCTACCATGTTGCCAAGAGCGATAAATTCCAGCTCTTCCTCTACCTGCTGCAGCAGCGCAACCCAGAGAACTGTCTGGTCTTTGCTAACACCAAGGCCCGCTGTATTGAGGTCTCCAAGAGACTCTCGCTCAACGGCTATCAGGCGCGCTATCTGATGGGCGATCTGCCGCAGTCACAGCGATTGCAGACGATCGACCGGATGAAAGATGGCAAGCTCAACTTCCTTGTCGCCACCGATGTGGCAGCCCGTGGGCTGCAGATCGATGATCTGGAGATGGTGGTCAACTACGACCTGCCTGATGATTATGAGAGCTATGTCCACCGCATCGGCCGCACCGCCCGAGCGGGTAAGAGTGGAACTTCGATCTCCCTCGCCGATGAGGAGTATGTCTTTAACCTTGAGGCGATCGAGGAGTTCATCCAGATGAAAATTCCGGTGATCTGGCCTAATGAGGAGGCGGTAAAGGCCATCGAGGACAAGAGTGCCCACAAGAGCTTCAGAGACTTGGTCCGCCAGGATGAGTACCGCTCAGGCGGCAGACGACGACCGGGTGGCCGTCCGCCACAGCGCTCAGGCGGCAGAGGTCGCAGTGGCCAGCAGCGCCCCCGACAGCGCCAAGCCAGTGGACCGAGACCACAGCCCAAGCGCGGTGATGCCAAGCGGCAGAGCCGTCCACCTCGCCAACAGCAGGATACCCAACAGCGCAGGGATAAAAGCTACGCACAGATTCAAGCGCTCTCGCTCGACGAACGTCTTGCCTACTACAAACAGCAGTACCAAGCTGAGCAAGGGGACGGAAAGCCAGCTGCACGTGGTACGCAAAAACCTCGCCAAGAGCAGCGCCCTGCACGAGACGCACAAAAACCTCGCCAAGAGCAGCGCAAAAGAAGCTCTGAACCTGGTAAAAAACCAAGAGGACGTGCCCAAGAAGCTCCAGCGATTCAGCAGCGTGCCAAGCAGACTGCAGATGCAAAAGCGACCACTGCACCAGCTGAAAAGCAGCAAGGGAATGTCTTTACTCGACTCTTTTCACGGAGAAAGAAATAGGAATGATTAAACGGTTTGCTTCGTACTATCGCCCATATAAAGGACTCTTTTTCCTTGATATGAGCGTGGCGACCATCGCCAGCATCCTCTCGATTATCGTACCGACCTTGACCCGACAGCTCCTCAGGGTGGAGATTCCGGCGAAGAATTTTCCCAATATGCTTTGGATCTTCCTGTGGATGTTGCTGATTTACGTCGTCATGGCGATCTGTAAGTATATCCAGACCACCTGGGGCCATATCCTTGGGGTGAAGATGGAGACCGATATGCGCAGTGAGCTTTTCGCTCACCTGCAGAAGCTCTCCTTCGGCTACTTCGATAAGAACAAGACCGGTCATATGATGAGCCGGATGACCAATGATCTCTCGCAGATCACTGAGATGGCGCACCACGGACCTGAGGACTTGATTATCAGTGTCGCTACCATCGTCGGCTCCTATGTGCTGATGTTCAACTACAACTGGCGCCTTGCGCTGGTCTCACTCATCCCGCTGCCGATCATGGTCTTCTATGGGATGCACTACCGCGGGAAGATGAAGCAGACCTTCCGCCGCGTGCGAAGGACCGTCGCTGATGTGAACAGCAATGTGGAGAACTCCCTGTTGGGGATCCGTGAGGTGAAAGCCTTTGGCCGTGAATCGTACCAACAGGAGAAGTTTGACGAAGTCAACGATGTGCTGCGCGACAGCAGGATGCACCAGTACAAGGTGATGGGCGCCTATCACTCGGTGATCGGCTTCTTCCGCAACCTCTACTACTTCTGTACCATCGCAGGCGGAGCGGTCCTGATCTACTATGGAAAAGTCGAGTCCTACGACCTGGTGACCTTCATCCTCTACGTCGGGGTGGTGCTACCGCCGATCGACCGATTGATCAACTTCACCGAACAGCTTCAGGAGGGGATGGCGAGCTTTGAACGTTTCATCCAGATCCTCGATGAAGACCCCTCTATCCAGGATGCAAAGGATGCCAAACCCTTAGC
>DASRNL010000204.1:0-3212 GCA_035647415.1 Sphaerochaeta sp.
CTCACCACCCCTTTGTTAGCAGGGATTCCCGCGCCAAAGGCGGGGAAGGCTGTGGTGTGCAAGAGGAAGCTTTGATCTGCTTCGATCGTATACTCCTCCCGCCAAGGAATCAACTCAAAGGAGTGAATCCAATGAAAAACCAGCTGATCGCCGGTCGTAACTGCACGACGGGCGAGCACTGTATTACTCGCAGCATCACAGAGCAGCAGAATCTGCGAGTCCGAGAAGAGGGGAGCGAAGAGCACCGTCGTCACCACCAGGATGGCGAGGACGAGGGTGCTCAAACTCCTCTGCAAGTTCACCTCTTAGAGGCCCATCTCATCGTAGTAGCGAAGCGCTCCTTCGTGGAAGGGGATTCCTACGCCCTTCTTGGCGTTCTCTAAGCGGATATTCTCCATCGCCGTAGCGTGGGAGGCTTGGATGTCTCCGATGTTCTCAAAGATACCCTTGGTCATATCGTAGACAACCTCTGCATCGAGATCCTTGTGGAGCACCAGCAAGTTGGTCACAGCGGTGGTGTTCACATCGCCCTTGGTGCCGTAGGCGTCGGCGTCGATCTTCGCGCTGACGAAGAAGGGGTACTTCTCCAAGAGCTGCTCAAGGGGCTTGCCCTCGATGGGGATGATGACAATCTGGTGGGTGGTTCCCAGCTCCATAATCGTCGCGTTGGGAACGCCGCTGGTGACGAAGACAGCGTCGACGAGGTTGTTCTTCAGCTGACCGATCGCTTCTCCGTAGTTGAGGTAGTCGATCTTACTGTCAGCGTAGGTCATCCCGTGTGCTTCGTACATCATCCGAGCGTTGACTTCCACACCACTGTTAGGAGCTCCAACGCCAACACGTTTGCCCTTCAAGTCGGTGAACTTGGTGATGCCGGTGCGCTCGGTGGTGACCAGCTGCACGATATTCGGATAGAGGCCCATCAGCACCCGCAGGTCGGTAGCAGGGGCTTTGCCTTCGTAGGCACCAAAGCCATCGTACGCCTGGGCAACTACGTCACTCATGGCGATCGCTAGCTCAGCACGGCCTTCAAGGATGAGGGTAAGGTTCTCAGCGGTGGCTCCGGTGGCCTGGGCTGAGGTCTGATACCCAAGATGGTTCTTCAATAGCGAAGCGAAGGCTCCGCCGATAGGATAGTACAAACCGCTGGTCGGGCCAGTGGCGACGGTGATGAAATGCTTAGAACGATCGAGACCTTCTACGCTCTTACTTTCAGCCTGTCCACCTGCAACCAAGGCGAAGGGGACGATACAGATAAGCAGTAACGCCACTAGTAGCTGTCGTTTTTTCATGAAATACTCCTCATTACTCGCTGAAGGGTCAAAATGACACTTCAGTATTCAAGTGCAAATTATAGTGAATGCATATCCACTGTATCAATATGCAAGCCAACGAATATTCATCCAAATGGAGAAAGGCAATGGCTTTTATGGGGGAAACTTACTACAATACCGCTGTGAATGTCCAACAGTTGGGAAAAATTGTCGATATCCGCACCAAGAGCATCAGCAGCGGAACTTTGATCGCAGCCTTCAGCTATGCGATCTACCACGCCCAGGGCGTACAGCTCTTTGAGGCGGTGCTCTTGATCATCGCCACCCTTGCCATCGATATGGCAAGTACGGCGACCAACACCTATTACGATTATAAAAGCGGAGTCGATGCCCCCGATAAAGAGAAGGAAGAGCAGAAGGTGCTCGTCCATGAAACACTCCCTCCCATAGCGGCGCTCATTGTCGCCCTCATACTCTTTGGCTTTGCTGGTATCCTCGGCCTGGTGCTCGCATGGCGCACCAGCTGGCTGCTCTTGGGGGTGGGAGTTGTCAGTGTTGGGGTCGGCTATGGATATACAGCAGGCCCTTTTCCCATCGCCAACACCCCGGTGGGCGAACTCTTTGCCGGTGGCTTTCTCGGTTCAGTGCTCTTTTGTATCACCCTCTTCACCCAGGGCCTTACCCTCCACTTTCAAGCTTGTGTAGCTTCTGTTCCGCTGCTGCTCTATATTGCGATGATTCTCTCGGTCAACAATGTCTGTGATCGGGTGGGGGATAGCGAGAGCGGCAGGCGCACCTTAGCGATCCTCTTGCCCGAACGCCTCTTGGTGCCCCTGATCGCTCTAGAGGGCTTCGGCGCCTACCTTCTTACCCTGTTCTTCAGTGTGAAGGGGATCTTTCCCCCTGCGATGCTCTGGGTACAGGGTATTGGAACTTTGCTCTTTACGCGCAACTTCATCAAGGCGACAAAGCTCGGCTTTATCGCCAAGAACAAGGGGCTTCAGATGGGCTTTGCCACCCAAGGCTATCTTTTGCTTACTGTTGGCTTTCTGCTCGGTCACCTGCTTGGCTGAGCATCCCAGAAAAAGGAGGGGGCACGGTGATGGTCGCAGCGAAGATCGAGTTGATCACCCCGAGGATTGCCGAGAGGGTAAAGAGCAGTTCGATTCCAGCGATCTGCCAGATCCATCCGCCGAGCAGGGCGATGAGGATCGAGATGAGGTGGTTGACTGAGATGCCGGTGGAGAGGGTTGCGGTCAGCTCCTCGGGGCTCTCGGAGAGGTCGCGTACATAGACGTTGGTCGCCATACTCGCCAAGCTGATGATGCTGTCTAGGACAAAGTTTACACAGACGACGATGAAGGCGATGTGCATCGGGAAGATCCGATGGGCAAAGCCGTAGAGCAAACAGACTACGATCAGAATCAAGGTGTCGGTGACCATCACCACCTTGTAGCCGACGCGGTCCACTAAGGCCCCGATAGCGGGGGAGAGCACCATCCCAAAGAGAGCACAGATCGCCAAAAGCAGGGCGATCAGGGAGGTGTCCGCTCCATAGACGAGGATCATCACATACGGGGCAAAGGTGAGGAAGATCTGCTTGCGTGCCCCATAGAAGATCTCCAACATATAGTATTTGGTGTATTTTTTACGGATATACAGGCGAGAGCGCCGCACTTTGCCGTGGTGCTCGGGCATCCGAAAGCTCACCGCTGTGGCAACCACCATCAAGAGGGCTGCCCCACCAAAGGTGATGAAGAAGCCAATCCTTTCATTTTTTCCGATACCCGCTCGGGCGAGGAGGAAGAAGAGCAGGGAGACCAAAAGAAAGCCGACGATATTGCCCCCGTGGCTGATCGCACTGGTAATCCCTAAGCTCGCTCCTCCCTTATCCTCTTTGGCGTAGGCTAAGCTCATCGAGCTTTTGATCGGCATGAC
>DASRNL010000205.1:0-4132 GCA_035647415.1 Sphaerochaeta sp.
GACTCATCCAGCTCATCGGACTCATCCAGCTCATCGGACTCATCCAGCTCATCGGACTCATCCAGCTCATCGGACTCATCCAGCTCATCGGACTCATCTAGCTCATCGGACTCATCTAGCTCATCGGACTCATCTAGCTCATCGGACTCATCTAGCTCATCGAATGCTTCTAACTCAATGGGTTCATCTAGATCATCAGATGCATCTTGAATCTGCTCTTCTTGTTCTTCAGCTGCAAAGAGGAAGCCTTGCTTTTGGACGAGCTGTTGAGCGAGGGCATTCAGCGCAGTCGCTAAGGCAACCCGTTCTACTGCAGTTATCCCCTCAATCTCAAGTAGTGCTCGCTTCTCTGCCACCAGTTCATCTAAGCTCGTTCGCAAGGTTGCCGCTTCATCTCGGAGGTACTTGCGAACCTCTAGAAGTTCACGGTGACGGAGTTCAGCCTGTCGAGTACTCTCTGTACTCAGCTCACTTCGCTTTTGGAGCTCTGTTACTTCAGTTATAAACTGAGCAAGGGTCTGCTCTTGAGCAGCACCGATCTGTTTGTGGATCTCCTCGCTCTCTAATTCTGCATCCAACAAGGTGTCCAAATAGCTATCGACGACCTCAACAGCGGACTTAAAGGCTAGATTGATGCGATCAGCGGCATCAGCGACCATCATTTCGAGGGCATCGTTGCAACGGGCAGCATAGGAAGCAAAGGTCTCTGTGCACCGTTGATCGAGGGTTGTGCAGAGTTCTCCAAGGTTCTTCGTCTCAGCGATAAGGAGGTCGCTGAATGCCTCCTGTAGTTCGGTAATCGCAGCTTCTTGAGTTGCCACATAGACATCTGCTTGCTCTTCGATCTCTACCAAGGAGGCACGAGCAGCGTCTACGAGGGTTGCATTCTCTACTTCAAGACCTTCAGTTTTCTTCGCAAAACTCTGATACCGACTCTCCAAGGTTTCGACAAAAGAATCGAGACGCTCTTGCTGCTCTGCAAGGGAGCGGTCGATCATATCGCTGGTTTCAACAAGCTGTCTATTGAAATAATCGATCTGTGCATCAAAATCGTGCAGACGTTCTAAATCACCTTTGGTTTGCACGATCCTCGCTTCGACAGTAGCGGTAGTAGCGCCGAGGCGACCGATAGTCTCGCGGTAGGTGTGGAGGACTTCTTGGAGTTTCGTCAGGTCATCGCTATGGGCTCTGAGGTCATCGATTTGCTTATCAAGCTGCCCGAGAAGGGCCTTTGAACTTTCCACCCGTAGGGTGAGCTGCTCTCCGGTAATCTGCGCTGCATCTTGATAGCGGGCAATCGACCGTTCGACGTCACCAGAGAGGTTGGCGACCCGTTTTTTAATCAGATCCAACCGACGATCACGGCGATCTTCTTGGCGAACCAAAAAAATGATTACCAAGGTGATAATGAAGAGAACAATCGGAAGAAACAGCTCCAATGCGATCATCCCAGCCACCCCCTATCCCTACAATAACAGAGCACCAAGCCCCATCCAAGACTTACTTATCAGATCAGCGGCCTCGCGCTCTGCACTCTTGTTGCTGATCAGTGCAGAGTACATCCCTATCCTCTTTGCCCCCTCGCAGTCCTTCTCATAGGAATCCCCTACATAGAGGACCGCTTCGGCCTCACAATCCAGCTCTGCTAAGAGCCGAGCAAAGGCGTGCTTGCTTGGCTTCAGGTAGCCGCTCTCTTCGCTGCTAAGAGCGACTGAGACGAGATCTCTGATCCCAAGGGTCTCGGGCTTGTCTGCGATAGGGAAATCGCTGAAGAGGGCGATCTTCACCCCGCTTTCTGCCACGTTCTCTAAGGTCTCTCGCAGCCCCCGATAGGCTTTGATGGAGAGAAACGTTCGCTCCCATGCTCCGTAGAACTGTGAATCAATTTTGTCTTTGACAGCGACGATATCATCGGTCTGCAGGAAGTCTGCGACGAGTTTTGCTTGGCGGGTGAGCAGACCCTCTCGGGATGCGGGCTCGGTAGGTACCATCTCCTGCACTCTTCGGTACTCACGCCGCGCCTCGTTAAAGGCTAAGGCTAACCGTACAGATGGGAAGGTAGAGCGGACCATCCTCCAGTTGAGCATATAGCGTGGATAGAGGGTTCCGTCGATGTCTAAGGCGAGCCACTGTATCTGTTTTTCACGCAAAAACCCCATACTACCTGTCCTTTGTCCGCCGGCTACGCTGCTGCCTCTCTTGGCGTTTACGTGCCTTATGTACCGCTGCCGGGTTGCCTGGCTTTCGTGGTTTTGCCTTCGCTTTCGCTTTCCCTCCGGTGCGCTTCTGCGGTCGCACCTCGGCTTTAGGCTGCTCCTCTACGGGTTTCTTAATCCCCCGCTCATGCAGCGAAGGGTTGCGCTTGCGCTCTCTGAGGTCGACTTCGATTGGCACCTGGGTGAAGCCGAAGTCTCGGCGGATGCAGTTCTTCAAGTATTGGACATACCCCTGTGGGAAGCCCTTCACCCGGTTTACAAAGAAGAGGAACCGCACTGGCGTGGTATCGGTCTGGGTGCCGTAGTAGACCTTAAAGTGTCCGCTGCTATCGCGTGGAGGCTGATAGGCGACCCCCCACTCCCGCAGCGCCTCGTTGAGCGCTGCAGTCTCTACGCGCTTGTTCAGCTGTCGCCAGACGGACCAGACAACATCGAGCATCTTGCCGATATCGGTCGCCTCCAAAGCGCTGATGAAGGTCACCGGTGCAAAGGAGAGGATGGGGAAGAGGAATCGGGTGCGGTCGATAATCGCCTCGCGCTCGTTGGGGATACCGCTGAGCAGATCGCTCTTGTTGAGCACCAGCAGCACGCCCTTACCGCGACGCACGATGAGGTTGGCGATCTTCTTATCCTGATCGCTCAGCCCCTCTACGGCATCGACTATCAAGAGCACCACATCGCACTCATCGATCGTCTTGATCGCTCGGTTCACCGAGTAGTACTCCACATCCTCTTCCACCTTGCTCTTACGCCGGATTCCCGCGGTATCGAGGACCTGATACTCGGTCCCCTTATGGACGAAGGTAGCGGAGATGACGTCGCGCGTGGTACCGGCGATATCGCTGACGATCGACACATCGTCCCCGACAAGCAGGTTGGTAAGGGTGCTCTTTCCGGTGTTGGGCTTGCCCATGATGGCGAGGCGGATGATCGGGTCAGGTTCAACACTGCGGTCTTGTGCCTCGATATCCAGGAGCGAAAGGAGCATCTCCTCCAGCTCTGCGATCCCCAGCCCATGGGCTGCTGAGATGCCGATGACCCGCTGGTATCCGTAGGCATAGAACTCCCACACCAAGTCCTGGTGCTTGGGGTCATCGACCTTGTTCACTACCAACAGCAGGCGGTCGGCGTAGGGGCGCAGAACCTCCAAGAGCTCCTCATCCTCACGGGTCACCTCGGTGGAGTCCATCAGGAAGATCAGAGCGTCGCTCTTATCGAGCAGGCTCATGCTCTTCTCGGTCACCAAGTCATCAAGGCCTTCTCGGTCATACTTGATCCCCCCACTGTCCACTAAGGTTATGGGGTTGCCTTCGAGGTACCAGCGCTCGGCGATCGCATCCCGGGTGACCCCAGGGGTGGGGTCGGTGATCGCTCGGCGCTTGCCGATAAGGCGGTTAAAGAGGGTTGATTTTCCGACATTGGGTCGGCCGATAATGCTGACTACCGGAATCTGGGCTGGTTCATTAGATGAGGGTAAGGTGGTCGAATCGGTCATACATCCACTCCCGAATATACGTCGTTATAGTACGATACGAGTCCATAGCGAGCGCTGTCTGCGCCAGCTCTTGGGCCTCGGCAAAGGTGACTGAGCGGAGGATCTTTCTCACTTTCAGGAGGTTCTGTACCCCCATGCTCAGCTCATCAACCCCGAGCCCGGCAAGCAGTACCGAGCAGAGGGGGTCGCTGGCCATCTCTCCACAGAGGGAGACCGGAATTCCTTCCTTATGGGCCATCTCAACTACCATCTGGATCAAACGCAGCACCCCCGGATGGAAGGGCTGGTAGAGGTAGGCGATCTTCTCATTATCCCGATCGACAGCGATGGTATACTGGATCAGGTCATTGGTTCCAATTGAGAAGAAGTCCACCTTCTTGGCAAGCAGGTCAGCACAGAGCGCTGCCGAGGGTACTTCGAT
>DASRNL010000206.1:0-2735 GCA_035647415.1 Sphaerochaeta sp.
GAGATCGGTAACAAACTCATTGAGCAAAAGGTTATCTCCGATCGCCATCTCACAGAGCATCTGACCCTCTTTTGCCAAGGCCAGATCGATCAAGGCGCAGTCGAGGATGATATCGCGGTGGGTGCTCACATAGAGGTAGGAGCTCTCACTATCGAGGTGCTCTGTCCCACTGATGGTGAAGGCATCTACAGAGTTTTCGAGGATCATCGGTAAAAAGACCCCAGCGGTAATGGTACGCTGAAAGTCATCGTAGTTCTCTACGTGATCGAGCTGTTCTAAGACATAAGCGGTCTTCTCAGCGAGCCCAGGCAGCGTTAATCGCTGCTCCTTGGGCACCACCGAAGCAAGGATCTCACCGATACCTGCCTTGTTCTGCTTCACCCGTGCTACCGCATCAAGGAAATCCTGACCGCGGTAGGGGGCGATATCTCGAAATGTATCCAAGCGTTCCATTCTATCCTCTCTTTGCATCCGCATCGAGCAACGAGCGCACGTACTGTACGCGCTCCCAGGTCATCGGATCGCTATGCTCCTCGCTGAGCGTCCCCTTAAAGGCATCGATACTCGCGTGGCCCTGTTCCTCCATCCAGATGCCGATCTCGCCGAGCATCTGTTCTACCACACCGAGGCCTTTTTTTAAGAGGACTGAGCAGAGCTGTACACTCGCAGCTCCAGCGAGCAGCTGCTTGATGACCGTCTCTGCGTCCCAGATGCCGGTGTTGGCACAGATGTCGTAGCGCACCTGCTGGCTCATCAAGGCGGTCCAACGCAGCGATAAGGTATACTCTTCAGGGCTGCTGAGCATCGGAGCTTGGACCATCCGCATCGTCTTGAGGTTGATATCCGGGTTGTAGAAGCGGTTGAAGAGCACCACCCCATCGATCTTTTCTTTATCGAGAGTCCGGAGCACATGGGCCAGGGAGGAGAAGGAGGAGCTCATCTTCAAACTCAAGGGGAGGTCCAAGGCTTTGCGGGCGTGTTTTACCAAAGAACGGTACTCGTCTTCAATCTTCTTGCCACTGATTTCAGGATCGCTGGCAACCACATAGTGGTTCAGCTCGATCGCATCAGCGCCCATGGCGACAAAACGTCTGGCATACTCGATCCACTTGCCGTTGGAACGGCAGTTGATCGATGCGATGACCGGGATATCCAGCGACTCTTTCGCCCCTTCCACAAGGGCAAGGTAGGCGTCGATATGCTGCTGCTTGCTCACCTCTCTGAGGAACTCATACCCATCGGTATGGGAGCTATAGGCGGCAGCTTGGGCAGCGGAGGCTTCCCCGATCGAATCGATCTGCTCTTCGAAGATCGACTTGAGGACCACCGCCGCTATGCCAGCATCCTCCAGGCGTTTTAAGGTATCTATACTCGCAGTTAGCGGGCTGCTTGCAGCGATAAGGGGGTTTTTTAACTCTAAGCCAAGGTATTGGGTAGCAAGTGTAGGCATAATACTCTCCTAGTGAATAGGTTACAATAACGAGGAAAGTATACCATGAAAGCGCATATTGCTCTAGTAAACAAACCAACGAACAACGCCAAGCGCTCGACTTCCAATCGCTGCTAGAGAATATAGGGTACGCGGAAGTTATGTCCCTGGCAGACGACGTACGCCTCCACCTCAGCAATTTCGGTGATCTGATCGAGCTCATGCTTGTAGAAATTCAACAAGCTCAGCTCCTCATCATCACTGAGGACCAAGGTGACAAAGAGGTCATACCGTCCGGTGACCACCGTCACCGAGACGACCCCCCGCAGGTGGCAGAACTCACGTGCCTTGCGCTCAAGGTCGAGGGTTTTTAGCTTCACCCCCAGCTGGACTACCTGGAGCCCGGGGATGCGGTCGGGGTTGATCAGACCGGTGATCTGCAGGATCCCTTCTTCCACCATCCTATTTACCCGTGCTCGCACCGTGTTCTCGGTAATATTCAGCGCTTCGGCGATAGCGCTATAAGGTTTGCGTCCATCGGTGAGGGAGCGAATAATTGCTTTGTTGGTCTCATCTAGCGGTTTTTGCATATTTCACTCTCTATCCGTGTGTTCGTTCGAATTCCCGCATGAAGGCTGCCAATGCGACAGCATCCTCTACCGGTAGGGAGTTGTACAAGCTCGCCCGCAATCCGCCCACTGAGCGGTGCCCCTTCAAGCCGATCATCCCTACGCTGCTCGCTTCGCTGAGGAAGGTTTGTTCTAACTCCTCGCTCGGAAGGCGGAAGACCACATTGGTCTGCGATCGATAGGCTGAATCGACGGGGCTGCGGTAGAAGTCAGAGGCATCGATAACATCGTAGATAGCTAAGCTACGCTCTTTAGCGCGCTGAGCCATCCCTTCCACTCCTCCGTTTTTCTGCATCCACTTGAGCACCAGCTGTACCGCCCAGATGGAGAAGACCGGTGGGGTATTGTAGAGCCCTCCGTTCTTGGCATGGAGCCGGTAGTCGAGGTAGGCGGGCAGATTTTCATTCTGCGCTTCCAAAAGGGAGTTCTTCAGAATCACCAGCGTCGCGCCAGCTGGCCCGAGGTTCTTTTGCGTCCCGGCATAGATTAAGGAGAAGCGGTCAGCAGGGAGCTGGCGGCTGAGGATATCGCTGGACATATCGGCGATCAGGGGGACTGCCCCGGTCTCAGGGAACTCTTGCCATTGGATACCGCCAATCGTCTCATTGGAACAGAGGAAGAGGTAGCTGGAGTTCTCACTGGCTCGTACCGTCGCAGCCTCAGGGAGGGTGCTATAG
>DASRNL010000207.1:0-2811 GCA_035647415.1 Sphaerochaeta sp.
CTGTTGAAGGACGGCTCTTTGTATGGGATGAGCAGGTGCGCCTCAACTTCCTCCTCTCCTATGAACACCTCGGGGTGGTTCACTCCACCTATCGCCACCAGGGATGGCGAGGGGGACACTCGCTCTTCTACTTCTCCACCATTGGAACGTTGGATATGGAACAAGGCAGTGCACCGTGGCTGCTCTTACCCTCGAGGTTGGAGCTCAGTTACCAGCTTTTAAGTGGGGATGGCGCTCACCGTTCTTTCCTCTACTTCGATACTGCCAGTGGCACAGCCCATCGCCCTTCAGGAATCTACGGAGAATTGGAGTTTTGGGGACGCTTTGGCATCGATGGCAAGGGCGATGTACCGCTCTTGCCTACCGACAGCTATCGCACAGCCGACCTTCTCTTGCGGCGACAGGGAAGGGATCTTTCGATCTCGACCAATCCCGATCCCTTCCTCATCGGGTTGAACTTCACCTTTGGATGGAGGCCGTTGGATGCAAATGTCAGCGTCGCTGAGATGTTGCTCTTTAAGGAGAATTCAATCGGTCTCTATACCAACCTGCTCTTTAGCAAGCAAAAAGCTGCCCCCAATGCCAGCTTAGGTGTTGAGATCCATACAGAGATTTCCCTCTTGGGCATACACTCGCTCCCCACCACCTTCTTCTTGGGGTGGGATGAAGCGAGCAATGGGATAGTCTGGGGCTTTTTGCTTACTTTAGGACTCTGACTGCTCCATCGACTCGATGTAGCGCAGGTCCTCCTCGGTAAGGTCAGTGTTCGGTTCGCGTTCCATGCGCACCGCACTGGCCTTTTTCTTTTGCAGAGGAACAGCGGCAATCGGGCGGGTTGCAAAGCCAGGGAGGGTATCGCTATCGGTGGATGCGAAGCCCTGATTGAGTTCTTTAGGGAGCTCCCCACGGGCGACCGCTGCGCGATCAGCTTCGATTTCCTTAGCAGCGAGGGTGCGGGTAGCAGGATCTTTGAGACGATCGTAGAGGGTTTGAATGCGATCTTTTTTACTCATACTGACGTTGGTAAAGGAGCACTCCATCGCCTGCTCTAACAGGGCAAGCGCTGGTGCTACCTCCCCGTAATGAAGGTGGACAATCGCTAGGTGGATGTAGGGTTCGGCAAACTGAGGGTTACGGGAAACTAGCTCTGAGAGCACCTCCTCCGCCTCCGCCCAGTTGCCCAAGAGGAGGTTATACCAGCCGAGGTTGTCCTCAATACCTGGGGTGGTGAAGCCGTTAGCGATCGCCTCTTCGATGAACTGTTTTGCCTCTTCCAATCTACCTGCACAGATGAGGTAGGTGGAGTAGTTGATATAGAGGTTGCGATCTCGTTGACCGTTCTGATAGCAGGCATCAACGATCGCAATCGCCTCATCGAGCTCTCCTACCATCCAATGGGCCATGCTGAGCAGCATCTTTGCGATAGCATCAAACTCAGCGCTTTTACCTCCGCTCTTGGCGAGGTACTCGTTGAGGATGGTAACGCCCGTCTCTCGATCGCCGCGCTGTAGGTAGAGGCTGGCAACGGTGACATGCTCTCCCTTTTTCAGCCCAGCACGCAACGCTCGCTGATAGAGCGGCCATGCCGCTTCCCAATCCTCGGGGTTCTTGCTGGTGATCTTCTTATTCGCTTTGACATACCAGAGCACCCCACGGCGAACAAAGAGCATGCCTGCGATAAAGATACCCAGAAGTGTTGCCTTCAGAAGACCGGGGATTTTCAAAAGAATAATCACCACAGTCACGGCGATTGAGATTATGAGTTCGAGACTTATTTTTCGTTGCACGGAGTGCCTCCCTACCTCTGCATACTGTAGCCGACAGCGCTAGTGCTTGCAAGAGTGTACACCTTCTCCTATCCTGTGAGGTATGCAAGAGAAGAAGCTCCTGTTGCACGCCTGTTGTGGGCCTTGTAGCACCTCCTCAATCCAGCGCCTTCTGAGCGAAGGATGGCAGGTCATCCTCTACTTTCCTAACTCCAATATCTACCCCGAAGCGGAGGCAGAGCTACGCTTTGGGGAGTTGGTCAAAGTCGCTAAGCGCTATGAGCTAGAGGTCATCCGAGAGGTGTATGACCATCAAGGGTGGTTGGAGGCGATTGCCGGCTTGGAGAACGAGCCAGAGGGAGGAGCTCGATGTGAGCGATGCTTTGCGTATAACTTTGGACAAGCTGCAGCGAAGGCTAAGGAGCTGGGGATCGAACACTTCGCCACCACCCTTACCGTCAGTCGTTTTAAAAACAGCAAGCAGATCTTCAGCGTAGGGGAGGGGTTTGCTGGGTTCACCCCCATCGACTTCAAGAAGCAAGGAGGCTTTGATGCCTCGGTCCGCCTCGCCAAGGAGTACGACCTCTACCGCCAATCCTATTGTGGTTGTGAGTTCAGCATGCGCCCCTAGTATGCACTTTTTGGGCGCTTTTCAAGTGCTCCTTGTAATCTGAAGGCCATAGGGTACTATATAGGGAGCAGATTTGAAGGAGTACCACCGGCGATGAACACCTTTGGACAGTGTATCGGCATCTTTACCGCCACCTTAGACGATGAGTATCAAGCCTCCCTCTGGCATGCGATGGAGCAGGAAGCCCAGCTGCGCAACTTTGGCACGATCTCCTTCATCGGCTCTCGTCTTGGCTCACCGATCGCAAGTGAAGCAGCATCCAATATCGCCTACCACCTCGCCAATGAGGAGACCATCGACGGGCTAATCATCGTCTCCTCCTCGCTAGCGACCTTCTTCTCGACGATGGATCTGCACCAGTACTTCTCCCCCTGGGCATCGATTCCCAGCGTCTCAATCGGCATGCCTTTGGAA
>DASRNL010000208.1:0-11784 GCA_035647415.1 Sphaerochaeta sp.
CTGCTCAACGGCGGGGTGGGGAACCTGCTCGGCGCGCCGATCGGGACGCTGACGCTTCTGGTGATCAACGAGCTGATCCGTGCGGCGGGCGTACAATCGAACTTCCAGGCGATGGTGAGCGGACTTCTTCTCTACTTCTTCATCGTGCTGCAGAGCATCATCATGTCGCTTCGTGACAAGCGGGGATTCAAGATGGCCCTCCCACCCTGGCTCTCCCTGTCGGGCAAATCGCAGCGGGGGCGGTGAACCGGGAGAGTCAATGCAGGCATTTGTCCCCGCTTCTGAATTCGCGCGGCGAGATGCCGGTATGTTTCTTGAAGATGTAGCTGAAGTAATGGGGATCGCCGAATCCTACATCATAGGCGATGTCCGCGCTCCTCAGCGGTGTGGTCAGCAGCAACTCCTTCGATTTGTTGATGCGGACCCGGGTAAGATAATTGATGAAGGTCTCGCCGGTCTCCTGGGAGAAGATGGTGCTGAAATGGTTCGGGCTCACATCGACGGCCGAGGCAACGGAGTGCAGGGAGATGTCTTGGTCGGTGAAGTGAAGCTGTATATACTGCTTCGCCTTCTGGATCATCACATAGTACTTTCCCGCCGATCGTGAGTTCCGGAACTCTATGAAGGTGTCGAGGATCAAACGCACCCCTTCGCTGAAGGTCTCTCTGGAGCTCGCCATCTCTGAAAGCTGCGTCTTGTGCAGTCCCCAGGGGATGACCTCCTGGACGACACCCCCCAGTTCATCGATGATCTTGGAGATGGCCACCATGAGGTCACACAAGAGGTAATACCCGATGAGCGTGGTCTGGAGCGAGTGGTCGCCGATCATCTCTATATACTGGGCGATGATCTCATCGATGCCTGATTTCTTCACATACTTGAGGCGCTCCGATATCGGGCTTCCATCCAGTTTCAAGAAATCAATCTCGGAGAGGGCGTTGAGGTCATGGGTCCCGATGATGAGATTCTGGCCGGTCTTGGCGGAGAATTGCACCGCTTTCTCCGCTTCGGCATACGATTGGGACAAGCTGCCAATTCGCTCGACCACCGAGCCGATCCCGATCGTCACCATGCACTGTGTGTTGCGTTCAACCTCATATTTGATCGCCTGACCGAGCGTGTACACCGTCTCCTCAAGCGACTCGGCGCCCAGCTGCATCAACAACAAGATGATGGAATCCCGACTCTGGGAGAAGCACAACACCTCCTCCCGATTGTCGATGAGGCTGTTGATATGGAGCTTGGCGGTGATCAACTGCGCATAGTTCTCAGAGGTGGTGGAGAGCTTGATGAGGACGACCAGGTAGCCGTGGGCGATGAGGTCCAGGCCCATGTTCGCGCCCGCTTCAAGGGCATCTTCCGTATTGACGATCCCGGTCACCAGGTCGCATAACCAGCGTTCCCTGATCAGGTCCGTATTGGACTGGGCCTGTTGTTTGAGGTTCTCTATGCTGAGAAGATGCCGCTTCTCCGCCTCGATTGTATCCACCAGCTTGTTGAGCGTCTCCAGCATATCGGCGGCGGAAACGGGTTTGAGCAGGTACTCATCGACCCCGATCGAGATGGCCTCCTGGGCATACTGGAATTCGTCATGACCGGAGAGGATGATGATCTTTATCCAGGGAAGGATCTTCTTGATGATCCGCGAGAGGCTCAGCCCATCGACGAACGGCATCCTGATGTCGGTGATCAAGATGTCCGGTTTCACATCCTTCATGATGGAGAGGGCCATCTCGCCATCCGACGCTTCACCGACAAGGACAAACGGCCCCGGCCCCGACTGTATGCTGTTTCGCAGTCCTTCCCGTACCACGATCTCATCTTCTGCAATGAACACCTTATACATTGGAGCCGGCCTCCGGGATGCTGAAGGAGACGGTGGTACCCTGTCTGTACCGACTTGTTATCTCCAGCTTTGTCTCTCTATCATAGTACAGCTCAAGTCTCTTGTTAACATTGTACAAGCCATAGATATTGTCCAAATCCTCGAGATCGGCCGAACCGCTGATCTGCTGCATGATGTATGCAAGCTTCTCTTCGTTCATCCCGATCCCATTGTCCTGCACGGAAAAACAGAGGCGCTTGTCTTCTCGCCAGCCCTTCACCGTGATGCGTCCACGGCCCCGTTTATGCTTGATGCCATGGTAGAGGGCGTTTTCAACGAGCGGCTGGAGGAGCAGCTTCAAGATCTGGCACTCCGCCATCTCGCTCTGGTATTCGATTTCATAATCCAGGATGTCCCGGTACCTGATCTTCTGGATGGTCAGATAGCTTCTGACGTGTTCGAACTCCTCTCTGATCGTCAAGAAGTCCTTGCCCTTGTTGAGGGATATCCTGAAGAAGCTCGAGAAGGCGCGGGTGATGTCGATGACCTGGTCAGTCTTCTTCTCCTCGGAGAGCCAGACGATCGTATCGAAGGTGTTGTAGAGGAAGTGTGGGGTGATCTGGGCCTGGAGCGCCTTCATCTCCGATTTCTGCAGGTTGTGCTGCTCCCTGATGTTCTCTTCGATCAGGGCTTGGATCTTGACCGCCATGATGTTCAGGTTGTCGGTCAGGCCGTCAAGCTCGCGGATCTGAGGAAGCTTCACCCGTGCGGTGAAATCTCCCTCGGCAATCCGTGTCGACAGATTCTCGAGTTTCTTGATCGGATTATTGATGCTTGCGGTCACTGAGCGCTGCGTCAGCATCGCGAAGATGGTGACAAAGAATACGGTGAGGATCTGGATGACGGTGAGGATGAACGTCATGCGTTTATGATGTTCATTCGTGATGGCCGCTGACTCGATCACGCGTACGGTGAAATCCTGCAGGATGTCTGAGATCAGGGCCACCACCCCCCGAATCTCATCAAGGCTCTTCTCATTGTCACTGACCGGAGAGTGGTGGGCCATCTGGTCCCCCAGCCGGTCGACGTAGCGCTTGAGGGTATCGACGGCGCGGCCGGCGACCTCAAGCAGCTGCCGGTTCTCCCGCTCATCGGTCGTTTTCATGATGTCTTCCAGGCTCGCATTGATGCCATCGATGATGTCGTACTGCCTGCCTTCATCGAATTTCTTGTTTCCCGCGACGATATCCCAGATCTCGTCGGAGATCTCCACCTTCACCGTCTGGTTGAGACGGTCCGCCTTGCTGACGTTGGTGATGATGAGGTCGTAGCGGACCATCTGGACAACAAACGAAGAGATCATGATGACCGCAGGGATGATCATCAAGAGGATGATGATCACATAGGAGATCTTTATCCGCTCTTTTATGCTCCGGCTCTTAAAGACTGAGAAGATCCTTTCTATGACGGAGATCTGATGCTGCATGCTAATACCCACGCGGTTCTATGAGTGAGAGGTCATCGGTCTCATAGAACACTTCCTCATGGACATATTGGAGGCGTGGGATGCTCTCACCGGCTGCCAGCCGCTCAGCCAGCTCGATGATCTCAGGACCGGTCTTGGGATTGCACTCGATGACACAATTCACCTTGCCCTGGATCAGGGCATCGATGGCCGCCTGCTGCGCATCGATGGTGATGATGACGATGTCTGTGCCGGGACGAAGTCCCCGCTCCTCCATCGCCTCGATGACCCCCAGCGTCATCCCGTCATTGTGGGAGTAGATGACGTCGATGTCATCATACAGGTCAAGGAATTCAACGGCCAATTCGTACCCCCTCGAGCGGAGGAAGTCACCCGACTTGCTGTAGATGATGCGAAACCGCGGATGCTCATCCAGGACTTCCCTGAACCCCTCGGCTCTCCCGATGGCCACCGATGAGCCCTCCGTCCCGAACAACTCCACGATGTTGATCTGCTCTTTGCCGCTCTCTTTGAATTTATCCAATACGAACAAGCCGGCATTCCGGCCTTCCTTCGGGCTGTCGGTACCGATCAAGCCTGCATACAGCCCTTGGTCCTCGACATGGATCTTGCGGTCGGTGACGAGAACGGGAATCCCGGCATCCCGGGCTTCCTGCAGGACATTGTCCCACCCATCGGTGACGATCGGTACGAATACGATGACATCGACTTGATAGGCGATGAAGGAGCGCAACGCCTTGATCTGATTCTCCTGCTTTTGCTCGGCGTTGTCATACACCAACTGCACACCCGCCCTGGCGGCAGCTTCCTGCACCGAGCGGGTGTTGCAGGTCCTCCATGCGCTTTCAGCACCGATCTGCGAAAACCCCACGATGATGCCGCCATTGTTCTCTCTGTGGGAGACACGCTTCTTTTGGGCGCTGCACCCGAGGAGACAAGAGATGACCAGGACAAGGATGATGATGCCTACGTGCGCCCTGATTTGTGGTTTGGTTCGTGCCATTACTAAGACCCTTTTGTGTGCATGTTGGGTAATTATACATTCACTACACAAGAATTTACAAGAATAATTGGGCCGTTTGCCCATCCCTGTCACCCGAGGGCGCTTCTCATCCTACCCTCTCTGCTGGTATTGAACGAAGGGGAATCCTCATCCTTGGGATAGTCATTGTATCCCGGATTCAAGTGCTGATTGACACGGTATTTACCCATAGCCTATAGTTTTATATCTCGCGTTCAAGAAGGAAAAACCATGAAAAACGGTGTGATGCTGATAACCTATCCTGATTCTCTTGGCCGCAACCTCAGCGATCTTTCGAAGGTCGTCGCCCAGTATTTCTCCAAGGCCATCACCGGTATCCACATCCTGCCGTTCTTCCCCTCCTCAGGTGATCACGGCTTCGCTCCCATGACCTACCAAGAGATCGACCCGACCTTCGGTACTTGGTCCGACATGAGGGCGCTTGGACAAGAGTACGAGCTCATGTTCGACTATATGATCAACCATATCTCGGTGCGCAGCGAGTATTTCAAGGACTTCGCAGAGAGGGGCGATGCCTCGCCGTATAAAAATCTGTTCATCGACTTCGACACGTTCTGGGGAAGCACCCCCACCGAGGAGCAGATCGGCAAGATCTACAAGCGCAAGCCGATGGCTCCGATGCGTGCGATCACCTTTGCCGATGGGACGAAGCGCAACATCTGGTTCACCTTCGGGGACGACCAGGTGGACCTCAATCTGGAAACGGAGGAGGGGCTTGCCTTCCTGGAGGAGAACCTGAGGTTTCTCTCAGCGCAGGGGGCGGCGATGATCCGCCTCGATGCGTTCGCCTATGCCACGAAGGTGAAGGACACCGATTGCTTCTTCGTCGAACCGAAGGTGTGGGAGATTCTCAAGCGCTGCGCCGATGTATTGCAGACCTACAACGTGGGTCTCCTTCCCGAGATCCACGAGCACTACTCCATCCAGAAGAAGCTTTCCGAAAATAGGTATCCCGTTTACGACTTCGCCCTCCCGATGCTGGTGCTGCATGCCTTGTACTTCCATGATGCCTCCTACCTCTCCAACTGGTACGAGATCTGTCCGAGAAACCAGTTCACCACCCTCGATACCCATGATGGCATCGGGGTGGTGGATGTGCGCGGCCTACTCCCCGATGAGGAGATCGAAGCGACCCGGGAGCATCTCTTCACACACGGGGCGAATGTGAAGCGGATCTACAATACCGCCACGTACAACAACCTGGACATCTATCAGATCAACTGTACCTACTACTCCGCCTTGGGCGAGAACGACGACGCCTACCTTCTCGCCCGGGCCCTGCAGTTCTTCTCCCCGGGTACGCCCCAGGTCTATTATGTGGGCCTACTCGCCGGTCGAAACGACATTCAACTGCTCGAGGAGACGAAGGGGGGAGGAACATCAACCGCCACTACTACAGCAGAGAGGAGATCGCAGAGGAGGTGCAGCGCCCCGTGGTGCAGCGTCTCATCGCCTTGATGGAGCTCAGGTCGACGCATCCCGCGTTCAACGGCGACTTCTCCCAAACCCTCACCGACCCGCAACATTTGATCCTCACTTGGAAAAGTGAAGCAGCGGTGATCGAACTCCATGCTGATCTGGAGAGCTATGAATTTGAGATAGTCGGGGACCTTTGACTCAAGGATCCTCATCTTCCATCGGTATGGTTCTACCGTAGAACCAGAACGGTCAAGACCTCTTTCATTCAATCGAAGTCCCAGTCTTTCTCTCTAAGATTGATACAAACATGGAAGTGGAAGCATGACAAACATGGAAGTGGATGTTGACACATCCTGTTGCTTTTGGTGGACAAATGCTTACGATTTCAGTAATTCTCTTGTAGGATAAGAAAGAGAGTGTTGGTGCTATAGCCTGTAGTGGAGGTTGCTGAACATGATTATTGATGTGGATTTTGATTTCAGTACTGATGCAAGGGGAGGGGATCCCGACAGCACCAGCCCTACACTGCGAAGATATCATAGACTGTTGTGGAACAAGATGCTCCCCATCGGAAGAATATTTGCATTGTGTGACGATGTAAGCGGCGCCTATCTATACCATTCATCTGATTGTGGAGAGTTTTATTTGGGAAGTGATGCGATCACGCATTCCTACAAGAACCAAAGACGAAAGCAGTGGCTGATTCGACAAATCCCTCAGGAATCGGAAGAGCTGTTCCATGCTGGCTTGACGATCGGGGCATACATCCTCTTTCCCAACAGGCGGATCGATGGCAAGCCTACGATCAACCAAGAGAGAGGCGTCAACAACCTCATCGATGATCGTTTCGATTTGACCTTGGAATGCATTCGCCGTTTCTATTCGGGTATCGAGAGTCCGCTGTATGAAACGCTTCAACGATATGCAAGTTTCTTTGATCTGTTTCAGGATTTTGATGGCTATGTTCGATTCTTCCTCTTGGATGATCTGGTTGACGGGAATGGGAGTGTACGGTTCTATTTGCCGTTCGATGGTTTTGCAACTCCCCCAATATTCCGCGATACCACCGACTATCTGGAGTATAAGCACCGGGTCCTCAAGTTCATCCGGTCAAGAAACAGAAGGATTGCGGACTATTCACAATCAATGAATACCCTCTCCGAGAGCTGTACGTAAGAGGGAGGCGTATCAGGAAGTAGCTCAAAAAGAAATTATTCAGAGAGTCCCAGAGGTGCTTGCCTCCCTTCTGGAGCCATCTCACCCTATAGGTGATGAGGCAATCTCATGGGCCGGTGCCATGTCATCCACCACGATCATGCATCGCTCCTCATCGCATCAAGATCACCTTCCCAGCTGAGTGCTCCCCTGAGCTCGCGTATCTTTGCTTGCTTCTTCATGACGATGAGGAGCTTCAGGCCTTCCTCCACCGCCTCTCTTTTGGTCTTGAGACCGGAGAGCGTGAGCGCCTGCTGCATCAGTTCATCATCGATGACAATATTGGTCCGCATGGGTACCTCCGAATAGTGATGTGTATCATATAGGGTAGGTATACACATTATCGCCTCCTCGTCAAATTATTGTCTCGGTACTATCTGCATCGATGACCAGTCGTGTCGCACGATCAGAACATGTTCCCCTCCAAGAGCGAGAGGTACCCCTCCTCGCAGAAGATGAGATGATCGAGTACCTTGATACCCAAGAGCTCTCCTGCCTGGCGAAGGCGCCGGGTGACATCACGATCTTCAGGAGATGGTTCAAGATTTCCACTAGGGTGGTTGTGCGCTACGATGATTGCTGTTGCCCGCTGTCTGATAGCTTCGCCGAAGACCTCTCTCGGATGCACAATTGTTCTATTCACCAGTCCGATAGAACAGACGGTGATAGCCAACACTTCGTGGGCTCCATTGAGCGCTAAAGAGAGGAAGTGCTCCTGCATTCTGGTGGCGTAGTGGCGTACCAAGGGATAGATATCCGCAGGGGTGCTGATTTGCCGGCGCTTCGGTGGCAGGCGCCTGCGACCCAGCTCCAAGGCAGCGGCGATGACCGTCGCCTTCGCCATGCCAAGGCCACTGATCTGTTTTAACTCCTGACAGCTTATCTGCTGCTTGCTATCGAGTAGGGTTAACACGTCGGTGGCGATCATCGTGACGCTGCGTGAACGGCTTCCGCTGCTGATGAGGAGGGTGAGGAGCTCTTGGTCAGTAAGCGCTTCAGCACCGAGGGCTACCATCCGCTCTCGGGGCCGATCCGATAGGGCCATCTCCTGGATTCGGAGGACTTGTGGTTCTTGTATCTGGTATCTCATACCTACTAAGGGAAACAGGGTGTCCCCTCGCTTGAGAAGTGTCACCCGCTGTGGTACAACCGAGGTATGCAAGAGAAAAGATATCGAATCGGAGAGCTCGCCCAGCGGTGTGATGTTACAGTGCGAACGGTCCGTTACTATGAGTCCCTAGGCCTGTTGAAGAGCCAAGGGAGGACCAAGGGCGGGCAGCGCTATTATACTGAAAGCGATGTCATCTACTTGCAGAGAATCGCCGAGCTGAAGGAGTTAGACTTCAGCCTCGCCGAGATCGCCACCATCATCAAGCTCGGTAGCAGCGATGAAAGCGGGGAGAAGCGTCGAGCGGAGCTGCTGCGTCAGTATCGAGTGAAACTCAGCGGAGCGTTGCTACGACAGCGAGATTTGAAACGGAGAATTGATGATCTGCTCTGGCATATCGAACAGCTGGAGACGACCACTGAATTCCTGGAGTGCCCAGGGCGCGCTTGTACAGGGTGCAAATTTGTCGACCGCTGTTCCTTTGCGCAAGAGTACGCCAGATGATCAGCGTTGCATGCGGATAAACTCCTCCAAATACCCATCGATTTCTTTTGCCAAAGCAGCGCTGGTTTCCTCAGGGCTCAACCCTTCTTCTAGCATGCGCAAGATTCCACTTTGAAAGGCGTAGTAGATCTGGTACCCACTGGGTACCCAGATACCCTGTAGCTGTGGGTTGCTCTCTAATAATTGGTCGATAGCGACCCCTGAGCGTGGGTGTTGCAAGAGGTGCTCCTGGAAGCCCTGCATCTGGTAGGTGTCTCGATGTACGGGGAAGTAGCCAGTCTCAATATGCCAGAAGAGCTGTTGCTCTTTGGCGGTGAGGAACTTCACGAACTCCCAGGCAGCCTTCTCGTTCCCACTCTCGTTATCGACAGCCCAAAGAGCCCCTCCTCCTACATTAACCCCACCAGTAGCGGCTTCATCGACCATCGGCAGCGGTGCTACACCGAGTTCGAAGCGATCGCCGACCATCTGCTCGATGGTGGTGAGGTTGCTGGTGGAGGCGAAGATCATCGTAACTTTCCCACTGGCAAAGGTGCTGTTGAGATCTCCTGTTAAGTTTGCCAATGCTCCGCTCTCATAGAGGGCTTTCCATTTGGTTAGGAAGGCTACCATGGTGCCATTCTCATCAAAGAGCACCCGGGTAGGGGTACCGGTATGCCCATTCTCCTCATCGGTGATATAGGAGAGGCCGTGCTGCTGACCGAGCCAGCAGATCAGCTCGTAGGTGGTGGGGACGTTCGCAACTCCATGGCGGGTGACCTTGCCTCGGCTATCCTGCTCTACTAAGCGCATCGCCACCTGGCGCAGCTCATCCAAGGTCCGTGGCGCAGACTTGATCCCTGCCTCTTCGAAGGCGCTCTTGTTGTAGTAGAGGAGGATCGTAGAGCTGTTGAAGGGCATGGCGATCATCTGATTCTGGTAGGTAATCGAGAGCCGAGCTGCTTCGAGGATCTGCGCTAAGTCAAAGCCATCAGATACAGCGAGCTGCTCCATCGGGATGATGCTATGGTGCTCCCGCACATCGAGCACCGCAGCTCCATCGAGCTGCAGAAGGTCCGGCAAATCGCGCGTGGAGGAGGATTGCATAATCGCTTTGGCCTTGGTGAGCACATCGTTGGCCTTCCCTTGATAGACACCGGTAACATGGATGCCCTGCTCCTTGCCGATGCCTTCGTTGAAGCGGCGGATCAAGGTATCAGTCGCTTTACCGGCGAGTCCACTGTTGGGGTGCCACCAGGTGATAGCAGTCACTCCAGGGGGGATCTCTTCTTGAGCCCCTCGTGCAACCAAGGGTGAAAGAAAAAGGAGGACAAGGATCAAAAGTAGCAGTCGTTTCATGGTTATCTCCCGGTAAAGTGCGTCGAGACGCTCTCCTGTATTGGTCTATGTAAAGCGATAAACGCTAGCAAAAGTGGCAGAAGCAGGAGGGTGATCGCAGCGAACTGCGGCCCGTAGTCCAAATTCTCTGAGAAGCCGAGCATCGTCAGGCCCACCTGAACGGTCCGCATCGAATCTTGGTTGGTCACCAAGAGCGGCCAGAGGTAGTCGTTGAAGATCGTGGAGAAGGAGTGCAGCATCAAGGTGATGAGCACCGCTTTGCTCATCGGAATCAGCAGGGTGGTCAAAAAACGTGCATCGGAACACCCCTCGATGAGGGCTGCCTCACGGTACTCTCTGCTGATCGTCTTAAAGTAGAGGTGGAGCATGAAGAGATGGGCGGGGGCGAGCAAGTTGGTGCTGATGATCCCCAGGTAGGTGTCGGTGAGCCGTAGGTTGCGGATCGTCGTATAGTTTTGCAAAATCAGCGCATCAGCAGGAAGCAGCATCGTGGCGACGATGAAAAGAAAGAGGAAGTTCTTGCCACGGAAGTGAAAGAAGGTGAAGGCGTAGGCGCCGAGGATCGAGATAGTCATCCTGAGGAGCATCCCCGCGGTAGCGCTGCCCAGCGAGTTACTGAGGTACCTGAGGAGGTTGGACTCGACAAAGGCGCGGCTGTAGTTCTCAAGGGTAACGGTGGTGGGAAGCAGCCGGGGGGGAAAGGCAGCGAAGTCAGCGTACTGAAAGAAGGAGGCGCTGAAGGAGTAGAAGATCGGGAAGACTACAATCAGCGATAGCAGGGTAGCGAGGGTCGCCTTGGTGTGCTTCATTGGTAGAAAACCCTCCTGTGTTCGATGCGCATAAAGATCAGGAGGATGAGGAAGGTGAGGCTGAAGACGATCGTAGCGATCGTCGAGCCCACCGCATAGTTTCCACTCTTAAAGCCTTCTAGATACATCTGGTAGACCAGCGTTTGGGTAGCACGGAAGGGACCACCCTCGGTGAGAATCATCACCGGTGCGGAGATCAACATAGCATCTTTGATATTGGTCACCACCACAAAGAGGAGGGTGGAGCTGATCATCGGTCCCTCCAGATACCAGAAGGTCTGCAGCTCATTCGCTCCCTCGATCTGTGCCACTTCGTGCAAGCTCTTGGGCACATTGCGCAGCGCAGCGCTGAGCAAGAGGAAGTTCAGCCCGATATCGAGGCTGACCCCAGCGATGACCAAGAGCGCCATCGCTGCACGCTTGGAGCTGAACCACTGGATGTCGATACGCAAGAGTTGGTTGACGATACCGATCGAGGGGTTGAACATCATCTTGATAATCATCATCGAGCTGGAGAGCCCCACTGCCAGCGGCAAGAAAAAGAAGATCTGATTGAGCTTAGCGAGCTTACCCGCTCTGTTGCTCAAGAGCGCTGCCGAGAGGCAGATTGCGATATTCGTCGGTACAAAGAAGAGGGTGAAGCGCAGGGTGTTGGAGAGGCTCTGCTGAAAGGAGGGGTTTGCAAAGAGCCGCCGATAGTTCTCCAAGCCGATGAAGGCGGTACGCCTGCCGGTCAACGAGAGGGTGTGGAGGCTGTTAAAAAAAGAGATCACAAAGGGCCAATAGCTGAACAGCAGGGCTAAAAGCACTGCTGGAGCGATGAGAAGATAGGGGGTGATATGCGTCGCTTCTGCTCTCTTCATTGGGATACAACCACTTTATATGGTATGTATTTCACCTCGAAGGGGCAAGGAGAGTGAGGGCGGTAAAACCATGATAATAGAGAAAAAACCTCACGTAGGGCTTGTTACGTAAGGTATTCGCTTCATTCTGTTGCAATTTGGCACCCAAGGGTCCATCATCAAAGCATGTTTACGG
>DASRNL010000209.1:0-4308 GCA_035647415.1 Sphaerochaeta sp.
GTCGTATTGAGCTATCGATACGATGCCTCGACTGGGCGAGTCTATGCACTTGCTGTAACAAAGAGGGAAAGATGAAACAAAGATATGTTTGGGTCGTAGTGCTAATGGTTGTCCTGGGATTAGTTACTTCGTGCGGGACTAATATCAAGAAGAAGAATATCGATGGTTCACCTATTTGGACTACTGAAATTCCCAAGAGTAACAAGTATATCTATGGAATAGGGAAGGCAAGACTAACCCTTGATGCGAACTCAGAGCAGGCAGCAGACACCCACGCACGTTCGGCGTTAAGCAAACAGATCGAGTCGACCCTCCATGAGTTCAATACCCTCTATGCCACCGATACCGAAGGGGTTGCGCTCCAAGCGTATGAACAGCTGGTCATCGAGGTTGTGAACCTCACCTTGAAGCAAGTAACCTTAGAGCAGCGATGGAAAGCCAGCGATGGTACCATCTGGTCCTTGGTCTCCTTCCCGGTAAAGCAGATTCCAACGCTGTACACAGGAAGCGCAAAAGAGCACGCTTCAGGAAAGATCGATGCAGAGAAACTCGGCAAAGAGGTGGCACAGTATCTACAGAAAACCGGATATGATCTGAGCGAATAAGAAACACTATTCTCTGGTTGGAAAAGTCGAGCAGGGGTAGTGATGTGCGCCGAGCAAAAGCCAAGAGATTTGAAGAGCTTTTTAGCGGGAAGCATAGCTGTCCTGTTCGCAGCTCTGCTCTTGTAGTCATTACATCGGTGCGAGCTGATCCATAGATGAAATCTCTCCTGAGATGAGAGCATTCTGTCTGAATACATCAAAATTAAGGGATCAGTATCTGAGTTTGAAACAGCCAACATGGTGCAGAGCGTGAAAAGTGTTTCGGGTTGCATACTTCTCTCTTGACGCTTTGGTGATTACCGCCCATGGTTCTTCCAGGAGAAGGAGCGTATGGATAAGATTATTATCATAGTAGTACTCGTAGTGGTGCTACTCTATGCAGGGAACACCCTGCTGCAGCGTAGGGGGCTCATCGGAGGAGCAGGCTATGAGCGCATCAGCGCAACTGAAGCGAAAGCGCTGATGGATGAGCAGACGGTCATCATCGTCGATGTGCGCTCAGATCTCGAATATCGAGGCGGACATATCCAAGGGGCGATCAATCTTCCGGTTGAGGAGATCGGCAGCAGTATGCCCGACCTCTTGCCCGATCAAGAGGCGCTCATCCTCCTCTACTGTCGCAGCGGTTCGCGCAGTGGTCAAGCAGCACGTAAGTTGGTAGAACTTGGGTATACCAACATCTATGATTTTGGTGGCATCAGCGCTTGGGGTGATGAGCTGGTTCGCTAAGCCGCTATTCAGTAGGTATCGGAGAGCGTTTACACCGCTCCATGGCATCGCGGAGGGGTAAGGGGCGATCGAAGAGATAACCCTGCAAATAGTCACATCCAGCTGCGGTCAAAAGTTCTTGTTGTTCCTTGGTCTCCACCCCCTCGGCAACGACCAGTTTGCCCAGCTGATGGGCGAGGGCGATGACGGTACGGATAAAATACATATCCTCTTCAGTTGCTATCTGTTCGGTAAAGCGACGACCAATCTTCAGCGCATCAAAAGGCAGATCCTTGAGCCGGCTTAAGGATGAATATCCATCGCCAAAGTCATCGATAGCAAACCTGATCCCCATCGCTCGGATCTCGGCGATGCGCTGCAAGAGAATCCCCGGATCCTCTACAAAGGAGGATTCGGTGAGTTCGAAGATCAGACGCGAGGGGTGGAGGTGTCCCTGTAGTAGCTGTTCTTCTATATAGCTGGGGAAAGAATCATCTATCAGCTGCTGAGCGGAGAGATTGACTGCCACTCTGCAGCTAAAGATCCCTAGGGAGTTCTGTCGTGTGATCAGCTCTACCGCTTGACTGAGAATTATCTTTCCTAGCGGTATAATCAAGTGTTCACGTTCAGCGACAGGGATAAACTCTGCAGGGGAGATGATCCCCAAATCTGGGCACTCCAAGCGCGCCAAAGCTTCAAAAGTATTAATCACCCCAGCTTTGCAGTCCACAACTGGCTGGAAGTACATCAGAAGCAGGCCTTCCTCTCCGCTGATGACGCGGTTTAAAAGATCTTCGATGTGGTTGCTGCGCACCAGCTTTGCTTCTAGGTCAGCGTTATAGAACTGGATTGGATTGAGAGGATCGCTTGCATCCAAGGCGATCAGCGCTTCCTTCAACAAGGTCCCATGCTTACGCCGTTTTCCTCCTGTATGTTGAGCGATTCCGATCGCCAACCCTTGGTGAGCGCAGATGCCTTCGGCGATACTGCGCTCAATTAAGGTCGTTGCCAGCAAGTTCAGATTCCAATGGTTGGTGTGTTTTGTAAACGAGAGGATGAACCGATCGCTAGAGAGGCGGTATGCCTGTGCTCCTTCATGTTCGGCTGCAAAGGCTTTGATGAAGGAGGCGAAGGCGATGAGGACCTCATCGCCGTGTGCGTATCCATAGAGCATATTCAAGCGCTTAAAGTTTACCAAGTTCGTGACCATCAGGGCATGGGGTTTATGGAGCAAGCGGGGAGCTTCTGCGTTGTAGTAGCGCAGGTTCGGTAAATTGGTCAATGGATCGTGGTTTGCAAAGTGGAGGATCCGTTGGTTTAACCGTTGTGCTCGGGAGAATGCGAGGAAGAAGGAGACATAAAAAGCCAAGAGGATCAGGGAGATGGTGAGGCTCACCCGGTGGATAAGCCAGTTCATCCTCTGTAGGGATGAGAGGACCACCAGCGAACCGATGGAAGTACCTCTGATATCCAATGGGAGGTGAACTCCTAGGTAGGAGGTTCCCTCCATACGGAAGATTCGGTATTGGGTTTCATCGATAGGCAGATCATAGCGCGTGGGGTCCAGGAAAAATCCTACATTACCTGGGCGTGAAGAGGCGATAACCAGCTGTTGGGTGTCGAGGATGGCGATCCGCGTATCGCGTGAGTACTGAGCAAGCTCTTCGATGATGCGCTGGGGCTGAAGGTGACCGTAGCGTGAGACGTAGTTCTGCGCTTCGATACCGCATTGGATGATTTTTCCGCAGGAACAACGGTAGAGGGCAAACTTATAGGGAATGGTGGTATCGGTGCTGATACGAATCGACTCAATTAAGGACTTCTCGCCGCTTTCATGGAATTGTCTGATAGGGTGTTCCGCAGGGACCTGCCATCCGATGAAGTCCCCATCGCTGGAGCCGATTATGGTAAGCGATGTATCGTAGAGATAGATAACATCCATCCCCATCTTCTCTGCAAGTTCAGCCAACTGTTCGGTGCTAACATGACCCTCCCAAGATTCAGCTTTTTCTTCGCAGAGATCCAATGGAGAGAAGAGCAGATGGTCGAAGTGGTGGTCGTTGTCGATGAGCAGCCCGAAGGTGATCGCGTAGCTTTTTGCCGTCAGTAGCGCTTCATCGATACGTTGCTGATAGTAAAAATTGCGCAACGATACAATCGACGACCAGCCTGCTATGATAAAAAAGAGGAGAGTTAAAATGGACGGTATGATAACCGACTTTAACCAAATTCGTTTGTTTGTGGGATAGGATTTCAGTGTATCACCTCCACGCTACCTCTCTTTCGACCGCACCTTCATAGGATATCACAGAAACTTTTACACGCAAGCAAAGATAAAATAGCGTATCTCTGACTCTTTTGCTATACTATCGATGATACGAGGAGGATAGCATGTATCGAGCTGATGAAAACCGATATCAAAAAATGTCGTATATGCGCTGTGGAAACAGCGGACTGCGCTTGCCGCAGGTCTCGTTAGGACTGTGGCACAACTTTGGAGAGACCGCCACCGCAGCAGTCGCCCGCAGGATGCTCCACACTGCCTTTGATCTGGGGATTACCCACTTTGACCTTGCCAACAACTATGGACCGCCGCCAGGGTCAGCGGAGTCTCTCTTTGGCAAGATTCTCGCTGAGGACTTTGCCGCCTACCGGGATGAGCTGATTATCAGCACTAAGGCGGGGTACCTGATGTGGGATGGCCCCTATGGGGAGTGGGGGAGTCGCAAGTATCTGCTCAGCAGCCTCGATCAGAGTCTTGATCGGATGGGTCTAGAGTACGTAGATATATTCTACTCTCACCGCTACGATCCTGACACCCCCCTTGAGGAGACGATGGGTGCCCTTGCAACTGCCTACCATAGCGGCAAGTGCCTCTATGTGGGAATTTCCTCCTACTCAGCGGATAAAACCCGAGAAGCATATGCGCTGCTAGAGGAGATGGGAGTACCCCTATTGATCCACCAACCCTCCTACTCGATGCTCAACCGATGGG
>DASRNL010000210.1:0-3253 GCA_035647415.1 Sphaerochaeta sp.
ACCGCCTCCCCCTTCGCCTTTGAAGCGTGTGCAGCGATGTGCTTTGACAAAGTGGCCCGAGCGGCGAGCCCGGTGCTGATGGAGCCGGTGATGAAGGTGACTATCGTCGTCCCTTCCCTCTATGTCGGGGAGGCGATCTCCACGATCACCAGCCGCAACGGCTTGGTCCTCTCCATTGAGAGCCGCACCGCTAGCGAGCAGATCAATGCAAATGCACCCTTGGAGCAGCTCTTTGGCTACTCAACGATTCTCCGCTCTGCGACCCAGGGTAGAGGAACTTTTACGATGGAATTTGATCACTACCAACAGAAACACTGAAATAACAAATTATAGCGTAGTGATATCAAAAAGTTTCCATAGAAAAACCTTGCGGTATTAGCAACATTATTGTTATTATGTATTGGAATATGTGTAAAAACTAGACGAATCAGAACAGAGGCTCTGATTAAGGGTTTACTTACTAGGAGTACAGCATGGCTAGAACAGACAGATTACAAGACATTTTTGCGCGCAACCTAAAGGAGCGGCGGCGAAAGCTTGCCCTTACCCAAGCACAGCTCGCTGAAAAGATAGGGGTATCCACCTCCTTTGTCACCGAGATTGAGACCTCTCGCAAGGCACCATCCTTCAACACCATCGAAAAAATTTCCCGAGCACTCGATGTACCGAGCTGGACCTTCTTTTGCGAACAAGGGGACCTCCTCCCGACAGCCGCTGATGGTGTTGATCAGTTTGTCTATAAGCTCAAACAGGATATCAATGAGGTTATTGACCGGAATATAAACCGGACAAAATAAACGCACTTCTCCTGCACTATACTGCCGGTGGGCTAGCGTACAAAGCGGGCTCACCTTGGTACATTTTTGTCCTATTCTTGCCAAAAGAATTCTTTTGACTTATGGTTCGAGTAATCGTACCATAGTTCTATGCGTTTAAGATCGGTGCACACCCTGTTGCGTTGATCAGAGGAGGATATATGAGCGTTGTAAGCAATGCAGTAAGGAATGTTGCCATCATCGGCCACAATGAGACCGGGAAAACAACCTTGGTGGAGCAGATGCTCTTCTATGCAGGGGTGATTTCCCGGGCAGAATCAGTCGATAGTGGGAAAACCGTCAGTGACTATACCGATGAGGAGATCGCCAACAAGATCTCAATCCATGCCTCCCTTGCAGCGATGCAGTGGGAAGCTAAGCAGTTGAATATTCTCGACACCCCTGGTACCAGCGGGTTTATCGGAGAGACGATCGCAGCCTTCCGTGCTGCCGAAGCAGCGCTGATGCTCGTCGATGGACGGGTAGGTCCACAGATTGAGACGATCAAGCTCTGGCGTCGCCTCAATGATCGAAACAAACCACGGGCGATCTTCGTCAACAAGATGGACCGTGATCACGCCGACTATAACAAGGTACTCGATGAACTCAGAGAGTCCTTTAAGATGACCCTCGTACCAGTCGCCATCCCGATGGGAAGTGGCAGCGACTTCAAGGGCATTATCAACTTGATTGAGAACAAAGCCTACTTCCACGAAGAGGGTGGCAAGGAGACTGCTGGGGAGATTCCCGCAGAGTTTGCCGATATGGCCGAAGAGTATCGCACGATGCTCATCGAAAGCGCCGCTGAAGGGGCCGATGACCTGATTGAAAAGTACTTCGAAGAGATGACCCTCGAGATCGAGGACATCCGCCGTGGTCTGCAGGAAGGACTGCATGAGAACCGCCTGGTTCCCGTCCTCTGTGGAGCCAGTGAGCTTGGCTCAGGGGTCACCGGACTGATGAACTTCATCGCCAACAACTACCCCAGTCCCCTCGGCTACGAAGATGTCGCCCTCGATCCAGTGGATCGCAGCGACGTGCCCTTCCCCATCACCGACGAAGGCAGCCCTGCTGCGTTGGTCTTCAAGACCACCATCGACCAGTTCAGTGGAAAGCTCAGCTTCCTGAAGGTCCTCCGTGGGGTGATCAAGAGCGATACCGAGCTCTACAACGCAAGGGTATCACGCAAGGAGCGCGTCGGTAAGGTCTACCGCATGGTCGGTAAAAAGCTCGTCGAAACCGACGAGTTGGCAGCTGGAGACCTCGGTATTATCACCAAGAGCAATATCGCTGCGACCAACTACAGTCTCGTCGACCCTGCCGATGCCTCGCTGGTCTTCAAACAGATCGACTTCGGTCAGCCGACCTACAGTCTGGCGATCTCCAGCGATGATAAGAAGAGTGAGGAGCGCATGAACGAAGCGCTCCACCGCGTCAGTGAGGAGGACCTCACCTTCGAGATTAAGTTCAACGAAGAGACCAAGGAGAACGTGGTCGCCGGTCAAGGAGACCTGCACCTGAACATGATCTTGGATAAGGTCCGCGAGCGACAGAAGATCAATATCAACACCAAGCTCCCACGGGTCGCCTATCGCGAGACGATCCGAGGCAAGAGTGGTGTTGTGGAGTTCACCCACAAGAAGCAGAGCGGTGGACACGGACAGTACGGACGGGTCCTCATCGAGATCGAACCCTTGGAGCGTGGACAGTACTACTCCTTCACCAATGCGATCAAGGGCGTGGCGATCAGTCGCGGCTATATCCCTGGCATTGAGAAGGGGTTGCACGAGCAGATGGAGGAGGGCTTCCTCGCTGGCTACCCGATGATGGATATTGGCATCACTTTGGTGGACGGAAAGGAGCACTCGGTGGACAGCAGTGAGATGGCCTTTAAGCTCGCCGCCAAAGGCGCGATGCGACTGGCCATCGAAAAAGCTACTCCGGTGCTGCTTGAGCCGATCGTCAGCCTCAGCGTCTACATCGAAGAGGAGTACCTCGGGGATGTGCTGAGTGACCTCTCCGGCAAGCGCGGTCGCGTGCTTGGCCAGGAAGATATTGGACATATGCAGATGGTGCGGGCGTTGGTCCCGCAATCAGAGCTGCTGAACTACGCCATCGACCTCAAATCGATGACCAGTGGAACGGGAAGCTTCGAGATGGAGTTTGACCACTATGAACCGCTGGTCGGTAAGGGGGCTGATGAGGTAGTTCGCGCCTATCGAGAGTCCCTCGAAGAGGCGTAAGAGAGCAGCAATCAGAAGTGATACTGATTGCTGAGAGTGAATTTGTAGTCCGAAAGAGGGGGGTCGCAAAAGCGGCCCCCCTCTCCGTATGGTCTGTTCGTTAGCTTCGTTTGGTGACCCACACCTCGCTGATCGGGTGCTCCTCTGCGAGGCCCCGGTGCTCAAAGCGGGTCTCAGGTCTCCAGGCAACTGGAG
>DASRNL010000211.1:0-4905 GCA_035647415.1 Sphaerochaeta sp.
GATTAAAACCTATCTGAAAGAGAAGTATAAGAAACCAGGGAATGTCTTTTTGGGGGTGGTGCACCGCCTCGATCGACCCACCGGCGGGGTGATCCTCTACGCCAAGACCGACAAAGCACTGAGCCGACTGAACGCCTCCTTTCGAACCGATGCGGTGAAGAAGACCTACTGGGCGGTGGTCGACAGCGTCCCACCCGCTGAATCAGGAACTTTGGAGCATCACCTGCTTAAGGATGCCAAGCGCAATAAGAGCCGGGTGGTTGCAGCCAAAACCCGGGGGGCGAAGCTTGCGAGTATGGAGTACCGCCTCCTCAGCGCCTCGCGCAACTACTACCTCTTGGAGATCGACCTGCATACCGGACGGCACCACCAGATCCGCGCCCAGCTTGCAGCGGTGGGGGTGCGGATCAAAGGGGACCTCAAATACGGGGCTCGCCGCTCCAATGAGGGGGGAGGAATCTGCCTCCACGCCCGCTCTTTGGTCTTCACCCATCCGGTGAGAAACGAGGAAATTTCCATTATCGCCCCGATTCCCACCGACGGAGTCTGGCAAGCCTTTGTCGAACTGGATTGAAAAAAGCACACTCTTAGCACAACAAAACACACCCTCTAGGCGACATATCTAAGCCAAAAGCCTGCTTTATGCTCATTTCTGAGCGCCAAAAAGAATTTCGAAAGTTTTTGAAAATAATGTTTGACAGATGGGGAATCCCATTGTAGTATGAAATTGTTCAACAATCTTGTTGAGCATTTGGAGGTACTATGGATTTATTACAAGGCGCATACGACTTACACGTACACTCGGCCCCTGATGTGCTGCCCCGGTTGATGGACGACCTGGAGATGGCAGAGCGCATCATCGAAAAGGGTATGGGTGGCTACGCGATAAAGAGTCATTACTTCTGTACAGCTGAGCGCGCAGAGCTGGTGCGAATGGTCCACCCAGCGTGCGACGCAGTAGGAACCATCACCCTTAACAGTTCGGTCGGTGGTATCAATCCCAGTGCCGTTGAGATGGCAGGAAGAGCCGGGACGAAGCTCGTCTGGCTTCCTACCAGCGACAGCGCACACGAACGCAAGCATGTCTTCGATGGGGATCCCAACAAGAAGCTCCCGTACTGGGCGCAGATTCTCATCGATATGGAGAAGGAGGGGATAGCAGCCCCACCGATCACCTTGGTTGACGAAAAGGGCGCACTCAGCGAAGAGCTGATCCAGGTCCTGGAGATCATCGCTAAGTACGACATGATCCTTTCGACCAGCCACATCTCCCACGAGGAGTGCTTTGCAGTGGTCAAGGAAGCCCATCAGCGGGGAGTGAAGAATATCATCGTCACCCACGTCGACTTCCCGACGACCTTCTACACCGTTGAGGAGCAAAAGGAACTGGCCAAGTATGGGGCGTTCATGGAGCACTGCTACACGACCTGGGCGACCGACAAAGTCGACCTGGAGGTCTCAATTGCCCAGATTAAAGCCCTCGGTCCAGAGCGGGTGGTTATCGGCACAGACTTGGGCCAGAAGACAGCCATCTACCCGGATGAGGGGATGGAAATTTACGCACAGAAGCTGCTCGAAGCTGGCGTCAGCGAAGACGCAGTTCGACAGATGTTTGTTTACAACCAACGCGGACTCTTAGGAAAGTAAGTCCGTAAAAGGAGAACAGGATGAAAAAAAGTTTAATTGCATTACTTATTTTGGCTCTGATTGGAGCTGTCGCATTTGCCGGTGGTGAATCAGAGAAGAAGGATCAGCACGATCTGATCTTCGGTACCGCAGGCACCTCGGGCACCTACTATGTGGTAGGGGCGGCGATGGGCGCTTCGGTGAACAAGAACTCCGAGAAGGTGAACGTGATCGTACAGCCGACCAAGGGTTCGATGGAGAACCTCAACCTCGCCAACGCAGGCGATATCCAGCTCGGTCTCTCCAACTCCGATGGTGTCTACTGGGCATCGACGGGGACCGGCACCTATGAGAAGAGCGGCAAGCTCAATATCAAGGCAGTGATGAACCTCTATCGCTCTCAGGGGCAGATGGTTGCACTGCGGAGCTCTGGCATCAAAACCTACGGCGACCTCCGAGGCAAAAAGGTCAACCTTGGCCCCTCCGGGCAGACCGTCGTCGAAGCATCGAAGGCAGTGCTGCGCGCCTATGGCATCGACCCTGAGAAGGATATCACCCCCTTCTTCCTCGCCGTCGACGAAGGGCTGAGCAAGCTCAAAGATGGTGAGATCGACGCCTCCTTCTTCATGGCAGCAGCTCCGACCGCAGGGGTGGTAAACGTCGCCAGCACCACCGCGATCCAGCTCGTCGACATCGACAAGCACATCATCGAGCAGGTGAGCAAGGAGTACCCCTTCTACGCAGTCGGCGTCGTTCCAGCGGGAACCTACCGTGGCCAGGACCAGGATGTCTACGTGACGGAGATGGTGACCGAGCTCTTTGCGAACGCCGATGTTCCTGAAGATGCCATCTATGAGTTTGTCAAACAGGCGATTGAGACCCAGCCGCAGTATGTGGATGCCCACGTGAGTATCCGTGAGATCACCGGCGAGTTTGCAGCGCAAGTTGTGACCGATCTGCACCCAGGTGCCCTGAAGTACTACAAGGAAAAGGGATACCTATAAACACCTAAGCGGGGAGGGCGTGCCCTCCCCCGCTCAGAAGGAAGGATTATCGTGAATATCCGTACAATTATCCAAAAGGACAAGCCGTTTACGACCCTCAAGAACCTCGCACTGCTTGCCATCTTTTTAGGAATGCCGCTCTTTCACATGTGGACAGCCTCCTTTGGGGTCTACCCATCCTATAAATTGGCCGCAATACACTGGGCGTTCGTCGGAAGCTTTATCATCATCACGCGGCCGCTGAAGTTCAAAGGAGGGTGGATCATCGACCTAGCTCTCCTGCTCTTGAACCTCTACATCTGTTACTACCAGATCGGCCTGCAGGAGTACTTCGTTGAGAAAGCAGGGATCTACTCGAACATGGATATCTATATCTCCATGCTCTCGGTGGTGCTTGCCCTCTTAATCGCCGGGCGGGTGGTTGGCATGATTCTGCCGATCATCAGCATCCTCTTTATCGCCTACGCATACTATGGCCGCTACCTCAGCGGAATGTTTAAAACAACGCGCTTTACCCTTAAGCGCATCGCACCGTACCTCTACACCGCCCACGATGGTATCTTTGGGCAGACTCTGAGTGTCAGTGCGCAGTTCATCTACCTCTTTGTGCTCTTTGGCACCTTGCTTGAGCTTACCGGAGCGGGGGAGTTCTTTGTGGACATCTCCTACTCGCTGACGCGACGGATCAAGGGAGGCCCAGCCCAGGCTGCGGTGTACTCAAGCATGCTGATGGGAACGATCAACGGCAGCGGTGCTGCGAACGTCGTCACCACCGGTACCTTTACCATCCCTCTGATGAAGAAGGTTGGCTTCAAGGGCGCCTTCGCCGGAGCAGTGGAGGCGGTCGCCTCATCCGGCGGGCAGATCATGCCACCGGTGATGGGGGCAGTAGCCTTTTTGATGAGTGAGATCACCGGCATTTCGTACGCCAAGATCGCCCTCGCTGCCCTTATTCCAGCGCTGCTCTACTATGCAACGCTTTCGATCAGCGTCTACTTTATCGCTAAAAAGACCGATGTACCCGACCCAGAAGTCGAAGATATGCAGACCCCCGGCCAGATTATGAAGAAGGGTTGGCCCTTCCTCATCCCGGTGCTCTTGCTCATCGGACTTCTGGTCGCCGGCTATAGCGCACAGCGCTCGGCCTTCTGGGCGATCCTCAGCACCATCGGTATCGGATTCTTGATGAACCGAGAGAATATGAGCCTGCAGAACTTCCTCAACGCCCTCGAAGGGTCGGTAAAAGGAATCGGGCCGATCGCCGCAGCCTGTCTCTTGGCAGGAATTGTGATGGGGATTATCAACCTCACCGGCTTAGGCTTGAAGATCAGCAGCATCATCGAAACGATCGCCAACGGCAACCTCTTAGTCGCCTTGATCTTGGCGATGCTCACCAGCTTATTGCTGGGAATGGGCCTGCCGACCTCCGCTGCGTATATGATTTTGGCAGTCCTGGTCGCACCTGCACTGGTTTCGATGGGAGCCTCGATGATGAGCGCACACCTCTTCATCCTCTACTTTGGTGCTCTTTCGACGATCACCCCACCGGTGGCGCTCTCGACCTTTGCTGCAGCGGGGATCGCTGAAGCGAATGTCTGGGAGACCGGCCGTGATGCGATGCTCTTGGCGAGCTCAGGCTTTGTCATCCCGTTCATCTTCGTCTTCAACAACGAGCTCTTGCTCGTGGGGACGGTGGGGCAGATCATCTTTGCGGTGGTCACTGCAGTCATCGGGTGTATCGTCATCTCAGCAGCCTTGATGGGCTGGATGCGCGTCACCCTCTCGATGCTCTCGCGCATCCTGCTCTTCCCTGCAGGGGTGATGCTCTTTGTCGTACGACCGCTCTACTGGAACTTTATAGGGATCGCTGCAGCAGCGCTGATCATCGGCATGGAAATACTACTACAGAACAGAAAAGGAAAGGATAGATCATATGTTTGAGAAGAATCAAAGAGTATTGGTTGTCAGCGGACACGCCGCCGACTATGTATGGCGAGCTGGCGGAACGATCGCCAAGTATATCAAACACGGTGCAGAGGTGAAGGTAGTGGTACTGAGCCTCGGCGTCCGGGGTGAGTCCAACGACCTATGGAACCTGCCCAACCAGACTGCAGAGACCGTCGCCACGACCCGCAAGAAGGAGTCGATGCTCGCAGCCGAGCACCTCGGGATCACCGATATCGAGTTCTGGGACTACGAAGACTACTATATGGAGCTCGAGGATGAGAGCAAGATCAACCGCCTAGCGACCTTGATCCGCACCTTCGACCCCTAC
>DASRNL010000212.1:0-5171 GCA_035647415.1 Sphaerochaeta sp.
GTATACGCTGACTACACCCGTGCAGGCGCCCACGTCTATACCGACGTCCTCGATGGATACGTGCGGGTGGTGACCGACGGCAAAACCGGTACGGTGACGACCAGTAGAAAGCGTACCAGCACACTCTTTGCTGAGTGGGAAGCGATCGCCCAATAAGTAAAGAGAAACATACAACGCCTCCTATGCTACACTGCACAGGGAGGCGTTTGTGAAGGTAGTAGCTGCCTATCGTTCTTGTATCCTCTGTCCCCGAGCCTGCAAGGTAGATCGCCTTGCAGGTGAGTACGGCATCTGCGGGGAGCTCGGCGGGATGCGTATCGCCAGTGTCGGGCTACACTTTGGAGAGGAGCCGATTCTCGTCGGCAGTGGAGGATCGGGGACGATCTTCTTTACCGGCTGCTCGCTACACTGCCAATTCTGTCAGAATATGGATATCAGCCAAGCTCGTTCCCCGGCAGGCACGCCGGTAAGCATCGAGGAGCTCGCAACCTTGATGCGCAACCTACAAAGACAGGGAGCGATCAATATCAATGTGGTAACCCCAACGCATTTCAGTCCATCTATCATCGCCTCGGTCAAGCTAGCACAAGAGCGAGGGTTGCAATTGCCCTTGGTCTACAACACTTCAGGGTATGAGTGCGTGGAGGTGTTGAAAGAAGTAGACCCCATGGTGGACCTCTATCTCTTGGATATTAAAACATTGGACCGAGGGGTAGCAGCACACTACTGTGGATCAGCTGATTATCCTGAGGTGGTGAAGCAAGCGGTCTCCTATATTGCCGAACACAAACCCACGACATGGGTGGATAGGAGTGGAAACTTGCGTGGGACCTTGGTGCGACACCTCATCTATCCTAATACTTTTTATGCCACGAAGGAGTTCCTCCACTGGTATGCAGAGACCTTCTCTGAACAGAGCTGGCTCTCCCTCTTAACCCACTTCTATACCCCAAGTACCGGCGATCGCTCCTTCGTACTCTCACCTAAGGAGTACGAGGAGCTTCTTGATCTCTTAGCATCACTCAACCTCCACAGAGGATATATCAGCTGCCCCGATGGTAGAAGTAAAATGCTCTCCGAGCTGTTCTAGAAGCGTTTCGATTATCAGTCAGAGATAGAGCTCTTATCGAGTAATGAGCGTTACAGAGACTGCTGCTATCTCATCTCGTTTTACTTCGACGGTATAGTTAACCATCTGTCGTTTTAAATGAGGAGATGAAATAATATCAAGCCCTTGAGAGAGCTGTTTGGCCATTTCGATTTCATAGTCACTGAAGCCGGTGTAATCGCTAGTAGCTTCGTAGACACTCCATCGCCAAACACCGGTATTCAAAATGTCCATAGCAGTGGCGTATTCGTCTTTGGTATCAGCATCTGTTCGTTTATACGTACCAAAATAGTCATGGCCAATGTCCACATTATATCCGATGAAATAATAGGTTAAGCCACTGCTATCATCAAAATCTTTCATGAAACTCAACTGATTCAACGCTAAAGAGCATGTGCCATCCAGAATGAACCTCAGCTTGCATATTTATTCATCAGCAGAGATTGGTTTGGCATTTTGGAATTGGCTCTTTTCAATAAAAAAATGTACACTTTTGTACAGCTGTACATAGGTGTACGTTTTTAATTCCTTTCATGCTAGGTAGTTAGTTCAGAAAATTATGCCGAAAGCGAGACTTGAACTCGCACGCCCAAATTGAGCAAGGGATTTTAAGTCCCTTGTGTCTACCGGTTCCACCATTTCGGCTTAGTGCTTATGTATCCTCGATTTGCAGTACATTCGCATCGGTCTTTGTCGGGATCAGACGCTTGATGAATGACTGCGCACCGACGTACGTTTTTTCAAACTCCTCTTCACTCTCCTTCAGTGCTGCTTGCCAAGCAGCGCCAAAGCCTGGGCTGTTGATGGTAAGCCGATCGACTGCTGTCTGGTAGACATTCAGGCGAGCGAGCTCCCTTCTGCCGGGTTTTTGTGAGTAGGTGCTCACAGTAATCCGAAGGTTTTCATTCTGCTTCTTCAGCTCTTCAATCTCTTCACGGATCTTGCTCAGCCCATCGCTCTCCAGATCCATCCGGTCAGCGAGCAGCATCTTCAGTCGATCCATCTCTTTTGCCGCAGTCTTTCGTTCGCCACGACGTTTGATCATCATAACGAGGAGGACGATGAGGGCAACTGCTAGGCCGATTCCTAATCCGATTGCAAAGTGCTTCATACAAAACTCCTTCGGTCGCTTTCAAGAAGGTACTCTACTGATGCAATTTTGTCAAAGCATCAACCGCCAAATCGCCTCTGTACTGCTTCAATTGAGTTTTCAATCGCCTCTGGAATGGCAATTTTGCCTGTAAAAACGCCCATGTCCTTAAATCCACTGCCCGTTAAGAGCACACAGACATCCACCTCTTTGCCAAGGCGCTCATAGAGCATCCTTTGATCTGCCTTCAGCGCTGCCCAGGCGGTCGCTGCCGCAGGTTCGACAAAGAGCCCAGCTTCGCTGGCAAGCTCAAGCTGCGCTGCAAGGATCGCTGCGTCCGTAACTTCGGTCGCCCACCCGTTGCTGTCATCAAGGGCACGAACAGCCATCCTGCCATTAGCAGGGTTTTGGACGCTGATCGAATCAGCGAGGGTGGAGACAGCAGGAAGAGCAGCAAAGTTGCCACTCTGCCAAGCACGGCTGATGGCGTTGCTGGCAGTCGACTGGGCGCTGACAAGGTGTGGAATACGGGGAATAAGTCCGGCATCCTTTAAGTCGGCAAAGCCTTTATAGACTCCTGCGAGGATACACCCATCCCCGGTGGGTACATAGACCACCTCAGGGACGGAGCCACCGCGCTGCAGAAAGAGTTCAATCGCTACGCTCTTTTTTCCTTCGACGGTCATCGGGTTATAGGCGGTATTGCGGTTGATACCACCGAAAGCCTCGGTGTAGGCAATCGAGAGGGCGAAGGCATCATCATAACTGCCCTGCACCGGTACCACTGTAGCGCCATAGAGGACCGATTGCATCAGCTTGTTCGCTGGAGCACTCTCGGGGACAAAGAGGATGATCTCCAGTCCATAGGCAGCACCTGCGCAGCTCATCGCTGCCCCGGCGTTGCCGGTGGAAGCAAGAGCTATACGCTTCTCCTTGTGGTGAAATGCTTGGGCTGCGATCAGTTGGCTCGCACGGTCTTTGAAGGAGCCTGATGGCTGGCCGCCCTCCAGTTTACAGCTGAGGCGAGAGAACCCCAAACTCTTACGCAAAGCCGTTGGACCGACGATAGGAGTATTGCCTACAGGATAGGAAGCAGGGTGGGGGATGGCGTAGGGGAGAAAGTCTGCTACAGAGAGATCTTTCTTGCGCTTTAAACGACTGAGATACTTCTCATCGAGGCGAACAATCACATTGCCTAATGGGAAGTGAGAACCATCGTTTTTGGCAGCACAACTGGGACATTGATAGAAGATATCCTTACTCTCATACCGACTTTGACAATCATTGCAGACATAGGTAAATCGCACTATATCCCTCCTATTTTGCTGAGATAATCTCTTATTCCATAGTAAGTCAGCGCACCGATGGCGTCAATTCATATTTCGCCCTCCTTCGACCTGAGAGAGGCATATACCTGCGTAATTGACGATAAGTACCATCGCTAGGGGGCAATTGGGGACACCGAAAAGGTGGCGCCTGTTGCACATTGTTGCAATAAAGATTGACTTCTCACCAATCTACATTAGAATAGAAGGTAGGTTGTTTCGAATATATTGAAGACAATCGTAGGAGTGAGTATGGGAGATATAATGCGCCCTGTTCCCTTCTCGGAACTTATCGAACGTATCGTCGGTGAATATCGGAATCATCGATCTATCTTTGGTATTGCAGAAGAACATTTCTATCGTACTAGCGGTGCAAAACCAATTACAATTTTTGGACAAGCGTGTGATACAGCCTTAGGTCCTGCAGCGGGCCCCCATACCCAGCTCGCCCAAAATATTGTGGCAAGCTACCTCGTAGGTGGCCGCTTTATCGAGCTGAAGACTGTACAGATCCTCGATGAGCTAGAGATCGAAAAGCCGTGTATCGATGCCCGAGATGAGGGGTATAATACTGAGTGGTCAAGCGAATATACCCTCACCAAAGCGTGGGATGAGTATGCAAAAGCATGGATAATCCTCCACCTTCTGGAGGCGGTGATGGGCGATGGAACCTTATCTGAGCGCCCCTCCTTTATCTTTAATATGTCGGTGGGGTATAACCTCGAAGGCATCAAGAGCGAGCGCATGCAGCAGTTCATCGATACGATGATCGATGGCAGCGGGGATGAGCGCTTTGCCTGCTATCTGATCGAACTGCAGGCGTTAATCAACGAAGGGCTCTTTGTCGGCACCCCTTGGGAGGAGCAGGCGAAGGGACTTGATGATCTACCGAAGCGGATCTCTGCAAAGATCTGTAACTCTACCACCCTCTCTACGATGCATGGTTGTCCTCCTGATGAGATCGAAGCGATCTGTAGCTATATGATGCAGGAGAAGGGGGTACACACCTATGTGAAGCTCAACCCGACTCTGCTCGGCTACGAAGCAGTACGCGAGATCCTCGACACCCTCGGCTACCAATACATCACCCTAAAAGAGGAGAGCTTTACTAACGACCTACAGTGGAAAGATGCCGTTGCGATGCTCGAGCGCCTAGTAGCTATTGGAGAACAAGAGGAGCTGGAGTTCGGCGTGAAGCTCACCAACACCCTCGGTGCGGTAAACGACCAAGGGGTCCTACCTGGTGAGGAGATGTACATGAGCGGGCGTGCATTGCTGCCGCTCTCGACCACCGTCGGAGCCCGCTTAAGCGAAGCTTTCGGCGGCAAACTGCCGATCTCCTATAGCGGTGGAGCGACTGCCTTTACCGTGCAAGCCCTCTATGAGAGTGGGATTAGACCGATCACCGTAGCGACGGACCTCTTGAAGCCCGGCGGATACGCTCGGCTGAAGCAGCTTGTGGAGATTGTAGAGGCGAGCGATGGACACGACCTCAGTGAGATCGATACTGCAGCCTTGGATACCCTTGCAACCGCTGCACGAGCGGGCACCTACGCCTCACTGGACAAAGCCTTCCGCGGCAAAGATAGTGTGAAGCTCAACGAGCCGCTGCCGATGTGGGATTGCTACGTCGCCCCCTGTGTGGAAG
>DASRNL010000213.1:0-8241 GCA_035647415.1 Sphaerochaeta sp.
CTCTCTGCCCACGCTGATCGAGCGTTTGGGATCGGTTTTACCCTCGACGGGAGCATAGCTGCAGCAGATTTCGGCTTACATCTCTCGGAGATTTACTTCTCGCTGCCGATGCTCAACCGTACCTTTATCAAACCGATTTTCCTCTTCTATACTGGGATTGCAGAGGGGGAGATCTTCCTCGGCGGCACCCCTCAGGCTCCTCGACCCTATGGGCAGCTCTACGTCAACTCCTCGGAGATGTTTGTCTGGTGGCTGCCGGATGATATCATCGAGATGCGCGGTGTCAGTGTCTCGATCGATGGCGAACGTGCCACCACCAGCTATATTCCGTTCTTCTCGACCAACACGCGAACTAACCAAACGGTGCAAGGCTATGGCTTGCTCTCAGCGCACTTCGATGGGTTGAACTTGGAGCACTATGAAATTCACATCGATAACCTCGATAAGCCAGTCTACGTCTGGCTGCCGATGGGTGGCTTTGATGCAGATATCCGCGGCTATGGTATCGGTACCTTCAACCTCTTTGGTATCGGGTACCAGACTTGGCTTGATGGGGAGTTAACGATCAGCGATCTGAGCATGACCCTTGGTATCAAGGGCATCCCCTTTTGGTTCGTCCCCACCTACCTGACCTCCACCGCCTTCACGATAACCACTGGCAAGGGGGTGAGCTTCTTCTATCCAAACACCCCCAACCCGATCATCCGCGCCACTTTGACAGAGAATCAGCAGTTCAGCTTCTCCTACGATCACCTGACAGATCAGTTTGAAATCGATGGAGATTTTGTCTTTAGAAGCGGGGAGCTCTACTACTTCCAGAAGAACTTCTTCATCACCGAAGGGCATATGCAGCTACACACCGACGCACTCAGCGAGCTACCGACGATCAAGCCGAGGATCAACCTCCGAGCAAAGGTCTCAGATTTTGACGCGCTGGGCAACCGGGTCGATATCTTCCTTGTACTCCGGGATTCCACACTGACCAATCTCAACCCGCAGTTTGAGTCTATCCCTGCCAAAGAGGTCAACGAGATTATGGAGATCCTCGGCCAATCAATCCTCCCTACTGGAGCGTACGGAGAGATTGGTTTGTACAGTGTAGCAAGTCTTGCCGCTGCTGCCACCGATGTCGCAGAACGCCTGGGCTATCTGGAGCTCTCGCAGACGACCCAGCTGACTGAAACCATCCGTCTTTCCTTAGGCATGGACATGTTCTCTATCCGCTCCAATATCGTGCAGAACATCCTCTTTGACGCACTGCCAACCAGTGGGGTGATGGGCACCTTGAGCCCCATCGCCCGATACCTGGACAATACATCGATCTTTATGGGTAAGTATATCGGTACCAATTTCTTCCTACAGGCCTTGGTACATTTAAGCGCGATGCAACGGTCAAAGGTCTCCACGAGTTTCCTCTCGCCTGACCTTTCCCTTGATCTGGAACTCTCCCTGGATTGGGAGAATCCCTTGGCAACAATATCGTTCATAACTCAACCAAGCGAGTTGTCCTTCACCAACTTTTTGGATACCATGGGCTTTAGTGTTACCAAGCGAATCGTGCTACGGTAAGAGAGGGGAGGATTCATGCAAAAGCAAACCCGTCGTATATTGGTGCTCACCATAGTGGTACTCAGTCTTGCCATCACCACACTCTTCGGAGCGGATGATGGACCATGGTACTACGGAAAACGGATCGCATCCTTTACCAATGAAGGATTGCAGCACGCTGATACAAAGGCGATCGTTGCTATCCAGGACTCCTATCGTGGCAAGTCCTTCACCAACGAGCTCTTCGATGCGCTGCAGAGTGAGCTTTATGGCCTTGATTACTTCCTCTACTTCTACGGCGATGCTGCCCGCACTGGGGAGGGAGGAAATGAGCTTGCGATCACCTTCACCTTCTATGAATTGCCCTATATCGAGCGGGTGAGCATCGAGGGAAACGCAGGTATCAAGACCAAGGATATCACTGCAGCGTTACGCACCCGTGAGGGTTCTTTCTTCGATGAACACCTGATCGAACGATCTAAGAGTGAGATCACCACCCTCTACTTGAAGAAGGGGTATGCCGATGTTGTAATCGATGCTGAGTATCTCATCGACGATGAGACCAACACCGTAGAACTGCTGTATGTGATCGACGAGGGGGTGCAAAAACGTCTCGGAGAGATCGCCTTCACCGGCAACGCTGGGATCAGCGGCGACGTGTTGAAGAAACAGCTCTCCAGTAAGGTGATTGGCTTTCTCAACAGTGGGTACTTCAACCCGGAAACGATCGAAGAGGATATCGGCAATTTACAGGCTTTCTATCTCACACAAGGCTACCTCGATGCAACGGTGCTCGACTATCAAATTGAAGACATCAGCACCGAAGGAGAGAAGTACCAACGAGTACGGGTGACCTTCGATATCGATGAGGGAGAGCAGTGGTTCTTCGGTGGTATTGAAGTCGAAGGCAATACGGTCTTCAGCGACGAAGAGTTCGCCTCCCTGATCACGATAAAGCAAGGAGCGATTCTCGATGTCTCGCGCGTAGCACGGCAGATTGAACAGATCACCGACTTGTATTGGAACAACGGATATATCTTTAACGCTATCAGCAGCGATGAGAGGCGAGACCTCGAGACCCATGAGGTCTTCTTCACTCTCTTTGTACAGGAGAATGAGCAGGCGATTATCGAGGCGGTCCACATCGAAGGGCTGACGAAGACCAAAGCGTATGTCTTTGAGCGTGAGCTCGCCTTCGGGCCAGGGGATATCTTCTCCAAGGAGAAGCTGATCAGAAGTGCTCAGAATATCTATAACACCCTGATCGTCACCGACGTGCAGTTTGATATCATCACCGGCAGCGAACCGGGGACGGTCGTGCCGGTCTTCCAAGTCACCGAAGGCAACCAGATGGATATCCAGTTCGGTGCTACCTTCGGCGGCAGTGTAGACGGCTTCCCCGTCTCAGGCTTCCTCCAGTGGTCCGATAAGAACCTCGGGGGTAAGGGGAGGGATTTGGCGATCTCAACCAACCTCAGCCCCGATACCCAGACCTTCTCAATCTCCTTCAGCGACGGCTGGGTAAAGAACCGCCGCTGGGCGAACGGCCTCTCCTTCACCTTTGAGCGCAGTGAGAAGATCAACGCTCTGCAGCGGGGCACCGGAAGCCCCTACTACACCGGTGTAGGTACCAACTACGCCTATCCCAAGGGCTATGACAACGCCCTGGCGTACGCAGCTGCGAACCAAGCCCTTCCAGCGCGGCAATACCTGATGCAGTACACCTACTACCGCATCAGCTTAGGGTATAACACCGGCTATACCTTCATGTTTGATGCTGGGGCACTCAGCATCGGTGGAGGACTCTCCATCGGATTGAACTACGCCTACTACGATAATACGAAATACGACCCCTTTGAGAAGCTGATCCAACGCTACCGCGAGCGGTGGCAGTTCTCTAACCGCCTCTCCCTCTCCTTCTCCTGGGATGGGCGTGATTTGGTGGAGAACACCAGCCGTGGCTACTATATCTCACAGAACTTCACCTATGCGGGAGGCTTCCTCTTTGGACTCTCCAACTATATCCGCTCCTCCACGAGCGCCAGCGCCTACCAGAAGCTCTGGTCCTTCAGCCTCGATGATCGTCCTGCTAATGTGGTAGCAGGGCTCACTTCAACGGTCAGCATGATGTTGCCACAGTACTACTATAACCTCGACACCGAAAAGTGGGGCTGGCACGACGCACAGATGGGAGCCACCCGCTACGAGATGCTCTACATCGATGGGATGAATATGGGTCGAGGCCACTCGGTGGTCTTCGACCAAGCCTTCCTCTGGGACACCCAAGGTTCGATCAGCTGGCCGCTTGCCCACAATGTGCTCAGCGCTGAGGTCTTTATCAGCGGCACTGGAGTCTCTCCGACTTTGAAGCAGCTGAAGTTCGATGATCTGACCTGGTACTTCAGCGCCGGTGGGGGCATTAAACTCAAAGTCCCTGGTTTCCCCCTGGGCCTCTATCTTGTGAAGAATGCCATCTACGAGAGCACCGAAGGCTTCTCCTGGGTCGCAGGACACTTCTTTAAAGGTAAGCGAGAGAACAGCGGGTTGAGTTTAGTGCTGGCGATCACCACGACCTTGTATTGAGTATGAGTGAACGAACAGAGAAACGTACACCGATGATGCAGCAGTATCATCAGATCAAACGTTCCTACGAGGATGCCATCCTCTTCTTCCGCCTTGGGGATTTCTATGAGATGTTCGAAGAGGACGCGGTCACTGTGAGCACGCTGTTGAACCTCACCCTCACCAAACGCAACGATATCCCGATGGCAGGGGTTCCCTACCATGCGGCAAAGACCTATATCAAACGCCTCTTGGATGCAGGAAAGAAGATTGCAATCTGCGAACAGACCGCCCTGCCTGAAGGAGGGAAGGGGTTAGCGAAGCGAGAGGTGGTACAGGTTATCACCCCAGCCACGGTGATCGAGGATGATTTCCTCTCCTCCGGGGAGACCTCCTTCGTCCTCGCAATTGACCTTCTAGCGGAAGGGGTCTCGGTGAGCTACGCCGACCTCTCCAGCGGGCAATTCTTCTTGCGCTCAGTCAGCAGAGATCCCCGCTATGGCGCTATTGCATCTTTGATTGCAGAGGTCCAACCGACAGAGATCTTAGTGCATGAAGACCATTACTTCGCCGATACCGAGTATCAAGAGGTCATCGACCAGAGCCAAGCGATGGTCACCAAGCTGCCCAGCTGGCACTTTGACCAAATCGATGGAGCGACCAGGCTCGCTGAGCAGATCGAGGCAACCACGCTGAAAGGCTTTGGGATCGATGACAGCGATCCACTCCTCGGCTCAGCAGGAGCGCTGTTGCGCTACCTCCATGAGACTGCGAAGGCCTCCTTGGTACACATCGACGGTTATACCCTCGTCGATGAAGGCCGGTACATGAAGATCGACGAGGCGACACGGAGAAACCTTGAACTCTTTCAGAACCAATGGGATGGGTCTGCACGCTATACCCTGATCAAAGCCTTGGACACCACCCGAACGAGCATGGGAGCGCGTAAGCTCAAGCGCTGGCTCGCATCCCCACTTACCGACGTAAAGGAGATCTTGGAGCGCCAGGGGTGGGTGAGTGACTTTGTCACCGATAAAGCGGAACTGCACCGAGTTCGTACCCACTTGCAGAGCGTCCTGGATCTCGAGCGGCTGAGCAGCCGCCTCAGCATGGCTCGCCACCTTCCCAAGGACCTGGTGGGTATCAGCGCCACCATCGCCGCCTTCTTTTTGATCATGGAGAGTCGGTATACTCCGCTGCTTAACGAGTCAGTAGAACAAGAGGAGCTCAGCAGACTCCTCTCCTTAGCGCAGCTGATCGACTCTTCAATCAACGATCAGTGGCAAGGTCCCTTTGAGGAGGGGAAGGTCATCATAGGGGGATTTGATGCTGAGCTCGATGAGAAGCGAGCGCTGCGTGATGGAGGAAGCAAGCACCTCAATACCTATCTCGAGAAGGTGAGAGAGGAAACGGGGATTCCCACCATCAAACTGGGCAGCAATAGAATCCATGGACACTTCCTTGAGGTGACCAAGACCCACGCTGATAAGATGGGCACTACCTTCTATCGCAAACAGACCTTGGTGAACGCAGAGCGCTTTACCAGCGATGAGTTGATCGCCTTAGAGCAACAGATCCTCAGCGCCGTCGCCCAAGCCGAGGCACGGGAGCGAGCGGTCTACGAAGAGATTGTAGCCGAAGTTTCCGCGGAGCATCGGCTGCTCAGTAAGATCAGTTCCTTCCTCAGCGATCTGGACTGCCTCCAGGCGATGGGCTATACAGCGATCACCCACCAGTGGTGTCAGCCGACCTTTACCACCGAAGATCAGTTCCTCGTAGAGGGAGGCAGGCATGCGGTGGTGGAGCAGCATATGCCGGTGGGGGAGTTTGTCCCCAACAGCCTGAGCATCCACCCCAGCGGTGAGCGCTTTGCCCTGATCACCGGGCCCAATATGGCGGGTAAATCGACCTATCTCAGGCAGAACGCCCTGATCGCTATCCTGGCGCAGATCGGCAGCTGGGTACCGGCAACCAGCGCAACGCTGGGCATCGTTGACCGACTCTACTGCAGAGTGGGATCGAGTGATAACCTCGCCCGCGGTGAGTCGACCTTCTTGGTGGAGATGCAGGAAGCAGCGCACATCCTCAACACCGCCACCCGCGCCTCCTTGGTCATCGTCGATGAACTCGGCAGGGGGACCAGCACCCAAGATGGGATGGCGATCGCCTATGCGGTGATGCAGCGCTTGGTGGCCCTTGAGGCGAAGACCCTCTTTGCTACCCACTACCACGAGCTCGCTCACACCGATACCACCCACATCCAGCTGCTTACCTTACAGGTCCTAGAGCAGGGAGGGAAGATCCAATTCCTTCGTAAGGTGATCGATGGCATCGCCACCTCCTCCTATGGCTTGAATGTTGCTCGGATGGCAGGGATTAAGGCACCGGTGATCCGCGATGCACGGCGCTTTCAGAAGCAACACTTCGCCCTCTACGAGGCCGAAAGCCAACAAGGGGATCTCTTCTCGGCTGTAGCGGATGAGATGGATGAGTATTGGCAGAGCAACCCGATCCATGAAGAAGTGATTGAGGAGCTGAACACCCTCACTGTCGATCATCTCTCCCCAGTCGAGGCCCTCCTAAAGCTTCAGGAACTACAGAGACGGTTGCGAGATAGCTAACTCCCTCTGTTGACAATTAATTGCTCGCTGTGTACAGTGTAATTAGGATATGAGTTTATTGGGGATCGCCGCCGCGGTGAATCCCTTTTTTATGGAGTTTTACACGCAATGTTAGAAGAAGGACTGATTGAAAATCCGCTGTACATTGAGTACGCACCTATGCTCCAGCAGCTAGGACTCCAGATCGTAGAGATCAAGCAGGTTACCCGCCGTGATGGGGTCTTCACCCTGATCACGATCCTCGCAGAGGAAGGGGAGACAACCGTCGACCACTGCGCTGATGTCTATCGACTGGTCTTTCCGCGGATGCAAGTCTCCTTAGGGGAGCGCGACCTCAGCCTTGAGGTCTCCACCCCTGGCTTAACGCGTGCTATAAAGGACCTGCATGAGTTTACCCTCTTTGAGGGAAGACGCGTACGTATTTACGATAGCGGCAGAAGCATGTGGGTCAGTGGAATTATCGAAGAGGTGGGCGAGCAGTCGCTGCGCCTCAGCGAAGTGTTTAGAGAACATGCAAAAGAGAGCGAAGAGATGATGGAGATACCATTTACTGCCATTCAAAAGGCAAAACTCGACTACAGATGGGAGGATGAGCGTCATGGCAACTGAGATAGGAGACGCAATCCGCAGCATGGTTGCGGAGAAGAATATCAGCGAAGAGTTGGTAATCAGCACTATCGAGGAGATTCTCCGTGCCGCGTACAAACGAAAGTACGGTACCGATGAGAACGCGGTGATCCAGTTCAGCGATGACTTTGAACAGGTTGAGCTTGCAAGCAGAAAACGCATCGTCGAAGATGATGAGTGGTACAACGAAGTCACCGAAATCCCCTTGAGCGAAGCGGTCCTCATCCATGAGGATGGCGAAGTAGGGGATGAGCTGCTTTTAGCAGTCGATCTGAAGGAGTTTGACCGAATCTCCGTACAGAGCGCCAAGCAGCGAGCCCATCAGAGCTTCCGCGATATCCAAAAGGATACGCTCTACAGTGAGTACAAGACCAAAGAGGGGCAGCTGATCATCGGCTATGTCCGTCGGGTCGACAAAAAGTCTGGGGATATCTACGTTGACATTGGCTCCACCGAAGGGATTCTCCCTCGGAGGAACCAGAGCAGCCGTGAGAGCTATAACCCCAACGATAAGATTAAGTGCTACGTGGATCTGGTTGAAAAAGGGGATCGCAACGTCCGCGTTGTGCTCTCACGCTCCAGCCCTGAGTTGATCCGCCACCTCTTTGAAGTTGAGGTGCCCGAGATCGCCCAAAACCAGATCGATATTGTGAAAATCGTCCGCGAAGCAGGCTATCGCACCAAGGTAGCGGTAGCGAGCAGATACGATGATATCGATCCAGTTGGCGCCTGTGTTGGCTTGAAGGGGAACCGTATTCAGACTATCATTAGTGAGATCGAGGGGGAGCGAATCGATATCCTACGATACGATCCCAACCCGGTTAACTACATCATGAATGCCCTCTCACCCGCCCAGGTGACCGATGTAGTAATCGTGGATAAG
>DASRNL010000214.1:0-5139 GCA_035647415.1 Sphaerochaeta sp.
TATTGTAGGTTAAGGAAATAATACCACTTCTTTGGTAGAAAGATTAAGTGAGAAAAAAGATTTGACAAATGAACAAAGGTGTGGGACACTATATATGGAAACGCTTCCATGCGATCAGTTCTCCCCGATATTTTCTACACCTTCGCATGTTGAGGCTCTTATGCATGAATATATCGTCCAAGAGTATTTGGATGAAAAAGGAGAGTATATATGAAAAAATTCCTCACTGTCGCATTGATTGTGGCATTGGCAATCACTCCGCTTTTTGCTGCAGGACAGAAAGAAGCGGCAGTCGACCAGAAGACAGTATCGATCTTCGGTGCCTTTGTCGACGAAGAAGCACGCCGCTTTGAAGAGGCGATTCGTCCCTTCGAAGAGCGCACAGGAATCAAGGTTGTCTACGAAGGGTCTAAGGACTTTGAAACGCTGATCAGCGTTCGCGTAGAAGGAGGGAATGCTCCTGACATCGCTGGCCTTCCACAGCCAGGCTTGATGCACAACTTCGCACAGAAGGGACATCTGGTACCCATCTGGCCAGCGCTTTCTGCTCAGCTTGATAAGAACTACGCCCCGGTATGGCGAGACCTCGGCTCTTACGGTGGAACCACTTATGGTATCTTCCATCGGGTAAACGCCAAGAGCTTTGTCTGGTATCCGAAGAAGGCGTGGGCAAAAGCAGGCTATCAGCCCCCCAAAACCTGGGATGAGCTACAGCGCTTGATGGACCGCATGGTCGCAAACGGACATACCCCTTGGGCAGTAGGTATTGAGGCCGGTGGAGCTACTGGTTGGGTCGGAACTGACTGGGTTGAAGATGTGATGCTTCGCACCGCAGGACCTGATGCCTATGACAAGTGGGTAAGTGGCGAACTCGGCTTTAGCAGCCCTGAAGTGAAGGCAGCCTTTGAAGTAATCGGCAAGATTTGGCTCGATCCAAAGTATGTCTACGGTGGAAAGAACTACATCCTAACCACCAGCTTCGGTGACGCTCAGGAGCCGCTCTTCCACGATACTCCGAAGGCATGGATGCACCGCCAGGGTAACTTCATCACTGGGTTCTTCCCCGAAGAGATTCAGGAGAACTTAGAGGAAGAGGTCGGCGTCTTCGCACTGCCAGCCATCAACCCCGAGTGGGGAATCCCCATCCTCGGTGGTGGAGACCAGTTTGTTGTCTTCAACGATCGACCTGAAGTCCGTGAGTTCATGGAATTCTTGGCAACTTGGGAGAGCGGAAAGCTCTGGGCACAAGCCGGTGGAGCGCTCTTCCCGTACCTTGACCAGGATCTGAACGCCTATCCAAACGCGATCGAGCGCAGCCTCGCTGAAGCGTTGGTCGGTGCAAAGGTCTTCCGCTTTGACGCAAGTGACCTCATGCCAGCACAGGTTGGCGCCGGTACCTTCTGGAGTGGAATCGTTGACTGGGTCGGAGGAAAAAACCTCGATGCAGTGCTCAGAGATGTTGAGCGTTCATGGCCTAAGTAATCGAGTAATCTGTACTGTGGTGCCAGCAAAACTGGCACCACAGAATCTTATCCACTATAACAATTAGGAGACAGCAAATGTCCCATTCCACTCAACTGCAAACCAAGCAGCAAGCACCTCTCATAGGTCGTATTGCCTTCACCATTGTGGTTCCGTTGGTAACAATTGCCTTGCTTTGGGCGGGGTTTCTTTTCCTAAAAGAGAGTGCAGCTCCCCCCGCACTCATCGGTATCATCGCCATCATCTGGGGGGTAGGCGGTATCGCCTTACTCTTCTGGGTTGCCGACTGGGTCATCGGTCGATTCCCTCCCCAAATCACCCAGAAGCTCCAACCCTTTGTCTTTGTTGGCCCTGCACTGCTGATCTTAGCTTGGTATCTATTTTTCCCGACGCTTCGATCCCTCTACCTCAGCTTCTTTGACGCGCAATCTAAAAACTTTGTCGGCTTGGCAAACTACGTCTATGCCTTCACCGACCCACGGATGTTGGAATCTTTTGTGAACAACCTGCTGTGGATCATCATCGGTACCGGTGGCTCGGTAGGAATGGGCCTTATCATCGCCCTCTTAGCCGATCGTACCCGCTACGAAAAAGCGTACAAATCGATTGTCTTCACCCCGATGGCGATCTCCTTCGTAGGAGCGGGGGTTATCTGGCGGTTCATCTACGCCTATAAGCCTATCGGCGAGAGTCAGATCGGCTTGCTCAACGCGATCACCACCCTCTTTGGTGGTGAACCACAGGCGTGGATAACGATGCGTCCTTGGAATAATATCTTCTTGATTATCATCCTCATCTGGCTGCAGACCGGCTACGCGATGGTCATCATCTCAGCTGCACTCAAAGGAGTGCCAAGCCAAGTGATCGAAGCAGGGAGAATCGATGGAGCAGGGGAGATGCGTATCGTCCGTTCGATCATCATCCCGCACATCTACTCCACCTTGGTCACCGTCAGTACTACGATTATCATCGTCTCACTGAAGATCTTTGACATCGTTTACACGATGACCGGGGGCCAGTATGGCACCGAGGTTATCGCATCGATGCAGTACAAGCAGATGTTCAACTACTATGACTTCGGAAAGGGGTCAGCGATCGCCATTGTGCTGGTGATCGCCGTCACACCGGTGATGTGGTACAACCTGCGTCAGCTCAGTAAACAGGAGGGCTTCTGATGAGTACTCTACGAAAACAAAAACGCTATATCCGCATTATCAATGCAATCCTCATTCTCCTAGTGCTCCTTTGGGCATTGCCGATACTCGGCCTCTTTATCTCATCGTTACGTCCGAAGAGCGATGTGCTGAACACCGGATGGTGGACGATCCTCTCAAGCGGCAATAGGCTCAATATCGAGAACTATAAGCAGGTCCTTGGCGGTAGCAAGTACACCTTTGTCGACGCAGCTGGCAGGACAGTTCGCGCCAGTGGGGATAACCTCAGTCGGGCGTTTATCAACAGCCTGACGGTCACTATCCCGTCGGTCATCATTCCGCTACTCATCGCCTGTGCTGCAGCATTTGGGTTTGCTTGGCTGATTTTCCCCGGCAGACGCTTCTTCTTCACCACCGTGGTGGCGATGCTGGTAGTGCCGCTACAGATCGCCTTGATACCGATCCTCAGAGACTATCAGAAGATCGGTCTCACCGGCTCCTACCTAGGGATCTGGCTCGCCCACACCGGCTTTGGCCTGCCCTTGGGGATCTACCTGCTCTACAACTACGTCTCTACGATCCCGCGGGACATCTTTGAGTCAGCCTTCCTCGATGGTGCAAGGCCGATGGTGGTCTTTGCCCGCCTAGTGCTGCCGCTTTCAATCCCGGCGATCGCATCGCTAGCAATCTTCCAGTTCCTCTGGGTCTGGAATGACCTCTTGGTCGCCTTGGTCTTCTTAGGAGGAACCAGCGATGTAGCGGTATTAACCCAGCGCCTTGCGACGATGGTCGGTTCGCGGGGACAGGATTGGCATCTGCTCACCGCTGGAGCCTTCGTCGTGATGATCGTTCCGTTGATCGTCTTCTTCAGCCTGCAGCGTTACTTCGTTGAAGGCTTGATGGCGGGATCGGTAAAGGGATAAGTATGGCGCATACTCGCTTCGGTCTCACCGTCGATGGCTTAGCTACAGAATATTTGGCACACGCTGAGAGCTTACTCGCCATAGGAAATGGATTTCTTGGCATGCGTGGGCACCCGGTATCCCGCATCCCTTCCTATCAACCTGCGGTGTTCATCAATGGCTACTATGAAACCCACCCCATCCCCTATGGCGAGGACGCCTACGGCTATGCCAGAGAAGCACAGACGATGCTCAACCTCCCTGATTGTCGGTACCTGCACCTTGCCTTTGACGGCAAGGTGGTGGACCTGAATGGCGATCAGGTGAGTGAGCATCAACGATCACTGGACTTCTCCAATGGAGTTCTACGGGAGTCGTTTGTCTATACCAGCGAAGCGAAACAGACCTTTACGGTCACATTTGAGACAGCGCTTAGCCAGCACGAGAACCACCTGGGGATGGTGCGCCTCGAAGTTGTCGGTGACACAGAGGCAGAGATCACCATCACCTCAGCAATTGCTCTGCCAGAGCACCAGAAGCAAGAGGGTCTCGACCCGCGGGTCGGGTCCCTCGATAGCAGGGCGAGCCTCAATGTTGAGACGGTAGACCTCGATGAGGAGGCATTCAGTGCCGCCTTCATCACCAAGAGAAGTGGTTTTGCCCTCTTTTGTGCAGCGGTGCACCGTATGGAAGGCGAGTATACTGCCACCACAACAATCGATAGAGACAGGATGCCTACCATCAGCTTTACAACCATCGCCTCCTCCTGTGTCTTGGAGAAGACCTTCAGCTACAGGAGGGACAAAGAAGCACCTCTTTCTGCTTTGGTGTGGAAGGAGTTTATAGCGGAGCAAGAAGAGCACTACAGAGCCTTCTGGGATGCAAGCGATGTCGTCATCGATGGGGATGCAGAGCTGCAGCAGGCAATCCGCTTCAACCTCTTTCAGCTCCATCAGTCGGCGGGGCGCGATGGGCGTACCTCCTTGGCAGCCAAGGGGCTCACTGGCCTCGGCTACGAGGGGCAGTACTTTTGGGATACTGAGATCTATGCGATGCCGCTCTTCAGTCACACCGATCCGGCAATCGCCCGCTCCTTGATCGAGTACCGGATTTCTGTCCTCGGAGCAGCACGCCAACGGGCACAGGAGCTCCACCAACGCGGTGCGCTCTTTGCCTGGCGCACCATCGGGGGAGCGGAGGTCTCCGCCTACTATCCTGCCTCCACCGCCCAGTACCATATCAACGCCGATATCGCCTATGCGATCTTTCAATACCTTGAAGTCAGCGGCGATACCACAATCCTAGCCGAGGGCGCCTTCGATCTTTTGATTGAGACCGCCCGTCTCTGGGTGGACCTGGGGTTTTTTGATCCACGCACCGATAATGCCTTTGTAATCCACGAGGTTACCGGACCTGATGAGTACTCCGCCTTGGTGGATAACAACTACTACACCAACCTCATGGCCTCCTACCACCTGAAGCAGACCGCTGCCATTGCAACATGGATGGCCGAGTATATGAGCGATGCCTACCAAGCAGCGGCTGAGCGCCTCGGTCTCAAAGAGGGGGAGCTGGTGCACTTTTTAGCAGCAGCAGAGCGG
>DASRNL010000215.1:0-5475 GCA_035647415.1 Sphaerochaeta sp.
CCCTCTGGATGGCCAAAAAGGGCACACCGCTTCCTGAAAAAGCGATCACCATACCCTCCTACGAAGAGGTCTCCGAGCGGATTCCTAAGAGCAACAGAGCCACTGAGGCAGGCAAGCGTGCCTACGCTGAGGCCTTCGCCCTTCGACTCAAAGAGGAGAACCCGATCACCGGCAGGCCGATTATCCAGCACGTTGACCAGCGGACTGTGGTACAGAACCCTCCAGCTCGACCGCTGAGCCAAGCGGAGTTTGACCGGCTCTACGAACTGCCCTATACCCTCGACGCACACCCTGATTACCAACACCTCGGCGGCGTTCCTGCGCTACGGGAGGTCCGCTTCTCGCTGACGAGCAACCGAGGCTGTTTTGGCTCCTGCTCCTTCTGCGCAATCGAGAGCCACCAAGGGAGGATGATCCAAACCCGTTCAAAGGCGTCCTTGGTCAAAGAGGCGAAGCGGATGACCTGTCACCCTGCCTTCAAGGGGCATATCCACGACCTCGGAGGACCGACTGCAAACTTCCAAGGACCCAGCTGCGAACGCCAAGCTGAGCATGGCCCCTGTCGAACAAAGGCATGTTTGCATCCAGCTCCGTGCTCTGAACTGCTGGATCATCACAAGAGCTATCTGGCGACAATCAAAGCGGTAGAAGCGGTCCCCGGCGTGAAGCGACTCTTCATCCGTAGCGGTTTGCGCTACGACTACCTCTTGGCAGCAACAACCAAGGAAGATCGCAAGGCGTTCATCGATCACTTGGCACGAAATAATGTAAGTGGACAGCTGCGTGTCGCCCCTGAACATGTCGCCTCTGATACCCTCGATGCTATGGGTAAGCCCTCCATCGACCTCCTTGAGACCTTTTCAGAACACTTTCGACAGGCGAGCCAACGAGCGAACAAAGAACAATATCTCTTACCCTACTACATCACCAGCCACCCAGGTTGCACCCTTGATGATGCGATTGAACTCGCTCTATACGTGCAGAGATCTGGGTTCATCCCCGATGAGATCCAAGACTTCTATCCGACCCCTGGGACGGTAGCAACCTGTATGTACTACACCGGATTGGACCCAAGACCAGGACGTAAATTTGCCCCCGTCTATGTGCCCAAAGGCCGAGAGCGGCGGCTCCAGCGAGCATTGCTCCACCACCACAAACGAGAGAATAGAGCCCTCGTGCTCGAGGCTCTTGCCGCAGCAAAGCGAAAGGAGCTGGGCGCAGTTCTGCTGCCCAGAAACAGATAACCATATGCACAAAGAACTCACTGAGCGGAGGGTCTTCTATCGAAAGATGCTCTCCATCGCCCTGCCGGTCGTAGGGCAAGGACTGTTGAACAACTCCCTCTCCTTCGTCGACACACTGATGATTGGACAGATGGGAGAGGCGTCGATCGCGGCGGTGGCTTTGGCTAACCAAGTCTTCTTCTTAATCAGCCTCTTTTACTTCGGTCTCTGCAGCGCAGCTGCAATCTTCCTCGCTCAGTTCTGGGGTGCACGAAATATGGAGAATATCCAAAAGATCATCGGCATCTCAACCCTCTTAGCAGGGGTCGCTTCGCTGGTGATGAGCGCAGCTTCCCTCTTCGCCCCTGCACAGATTATGCGGATCTTTACTGACGACCCGATGGTTATCGCCCAGGGGGTGGAGTACCAAAAGATCGTAGCGATCAGCTACTTCTTCAGCGCGATCAGCCAGATTTTAGCTACCGCCCTGAGGGTAACTGGGCATGCAAAGACTCCACTGAAGGTCGCCTTGGTAGCCTTGAGTTTCAATGCGGTGGGTAACTACCTCTTGATCTTTGGAATCGGCCCCTTCCCTGCCCTCGGAGTCGCTGGTGCTGCGATCGCAACGACCCTCGCACGCCTTTTGGAGATCGTGGTCTTACTTATTGTCGTCTACCGCCACCACCCAGTGCTCGCTATCCGCAGCACCGCTGCCTTCCGTTTCAGCCGCTCCTTCCTCGCCCACATCGCTCCCACCAGCATCCCGGTGATCGCCAATGAGATGCTCTGGTCGCTGGGCATGGTCTGCTACAAGATCGCCTATGCACGGATGGGGGTTGCCGCTGTCGCTGCCCTGAACGTCACCGAAGCGATCGGCAACCTCTTTTTTGTCGCCCTGATGGGGGTGAGCAACGCTGCCTTGATTCTCATCGGCATCAAGATCGGGGAGGGGGATGGAGAAGCAGCCCATAGCTACGCCCGCCGCCTCATTTTCAATGGCTTGGCGGTAGGGGCTGCTATGGGGATCTTTGAAGCACTCTTCGCTCCTACTTTTGCAGGTTTCTTCAATATCAGCACTGCCGTGCGTTCGTTAGCGATCACCTGTCTCTATATCCACGCAATGCTCATGCCGGTGCGAGCTGTCAATATCGTCATCATCGTCGGCATCCTCCGAGCCGGAGGCGATACGCGCTTTTCGATGTTCGCTGAGCTCTTTGGCGTATGGGGGGTCGGAGTCCCGTTGGCATTCTTTGGCTCAATCGTGCTGCAGCTCACCGTCACCCAGCTCTACCTGCTGCTGGGCCTTGAGGAGCTGACCAAGATGGTTATCGGAATATATCGCATCAGAAGCAAGAAATGGGTGAATGATCTGACCGCCTTTCATTGACCGTAGCGGCCCTTGTTCGTATTATTAAGATATAGAGAGGAGGTGTCTTTATGAGCTTGAGAACTGTCCTTATCAACGCTACAGTCATCACCGGCTACGCCAAACTCGATGACTGTGCTCTCTACATCGATGAGAAAGGGAAGATCGGTGATATCTTCAATATGCGCCGATTCTCCACCAAGACCTTCCCCTCAGACACCTTGGTGATGGATGTCGATGGTGCCTATGTTATGCCTGGCTTCATCGATAGTCATCTGCATGGCATCGGCGGATGGGGAACCGAAGACCTTGATCCTGAATCCATTATCAATATGAGCGAGCGACTCGCTGACTTTGGCGTCACCGCCTTTATGCCTACCGTCTACACCGATGAGTTCGATCGGATGATCGCCTCGACCAAGGCCATTGTTGCTGCGATGGGCAAGGAGAAGGGGGCGAAGATTATGGGGGTGAATATAGAAGGCCCCTTTATCTCGATGAAGCGTGTTGGTGCCCAAAACCCCGCAGGTGTTCAGGATGTCGATCTTGCACTCTTCCAAGAGCTCGTCGATGCAGGCGATGGGAAGATCGTCTGTATGACCGTCGCCCCTGAGCTGAGGGGTATGCGCGAGCTCGCCCTAGCGGCACGCGAGAAGGGCATCACCCTGCTCGCCGGACACACCGATGCAACCTATGAGAATATCATCGAAGGGATGCAGGCAGGCATCTTCCACTCCACCCACTTCTTCAACGCTATGAGTCGCCTCCACCACCGCAACCCCGGTACCGTAGGAGCGATCCTCATCCAGCGGGAGATGAAGTGTGAGGTCATCGCCGATGGGGTGCACGTACACCCTGAGCTAGTTAAGATGCTGCTGCGAGAGAAGCCTTTGGACAATGTCGTCATGGTCACCGACTCATTGAAGCCGACCAAGCAACGCTCTGGTCCCTTAACCGCTAACGGGGTTCCCTGTAAGGAGGGACCAGAAGGTGGGTTTATCTCCTTGGAAGATCCAGACCTCTTTGTAGGCAGCAGCCTCACGATGATCCAGGGGTTGCGCAATGCGATGAAGTGGGAGATTCCCATCGAAGAGGTGAGCCAGATGAGCTCAAGCAACCCCGCCCGCATCTACAACTTTGCTGATCAAGGGATGCTCATCCCTGGCTATACCGCCGATATCGTCGTCATCGATAAGAACCTCAATATGAAGGGCCTCTTTGTCGATGGCAAGCTGATTCGCGATCGGTTCGCCTAAGAGCATAAGGAGCATACATGACACAGGAAGCACTCGTCGGCCTTGAGGAGCAATCGATTTGGAAATACTTTGGTGAGATCTCTGCCATCCCCCGAGAGTCGGGGAATGAAGCGGGGGTTCGCTCCTACCTTATCGACTTCGCCAAGCACCACGGTCTTGCATATATTGTCGATGCTACAGGCAATGTGATTATCAGAAAACCGGCTACCGCTGGGAACGAAACAAAGCCTTCTGTCGCCCTTCAGGGGCATATGGACATGGTCTGTGTGAAGGATGAGGGGGTCGAACACGACTTTGCCGTCGACCCGATCCGACTGGTTCGCGATGGGGATATCCTCAGCGCTGACGGCACAACCCTCGGAGCAGACAACGGCATCGCCTTAGCGATAATCCTCAGCATCCTAGCAGATAGTGAGGCAGTTCACGGTCCATTAGAGGGGATCTTTACCGTCGAAGAGGAGACCGGACTCACCGGAGCTTTTGGGATCGAGGAGCAGCATATCGAAAGCCGCTTGCTGCTCAACCTCGACAGCGATGAAGAGGGTGTCTTCTATATAGGATGCGCAGGCGGTGTTGAGACCGTCGCCACCTTCGCCTTAGATTGGCAGCAGCCGGCGAAGGGGTCTATCGCCTTCAGCCTGAGCGCTGATGGGATGCGCGGCGGGCATAGCGGAGCGGAGATCCACACCCAAAGAGCCAATGCGATCAAGGCGGTAGCCCGCCCCCTCGCACACCTTGATTCTCTCTCACTCTACAGCGCTACTGGAGGCACACGACGCAACGTCATCCCCTCCACCGCGACAATCGGTTTCACCGTCCTTGCCAAGGACGCCGAAGCGGTGAAAGAGGCGGTTCGCGCCGCCCAAGAGGAGCTCAGCGGCGAGTACGCCTACAGCGACCCTGAGATCACACTGCATCTCAAGGAAAAGCCACTTCCGCAGGCAGTACTCTCAGAGGAGCTGAGCGGTGCGATCATCAGAGCCCTCCATGGAGCCTTGCATGGAGTTGATGCGATGAGCATGTCATTAGAAGATGTGGTAGAGACTTCCACCAACCTCGCTCTCCTGGAGATGGATACTGAGCACTTGGTGGTGACGGCAAGCCACCGCTCTTCGATCCTTTCGGCACGCGACGATGTGGCAACTCGTTTTGCCCATATCTTCTCGCTGGTTAAAGCGGAGATCTTCCACGGTGGTGGCTACCCCTCCTGGGAGCCTAACCCTGACTCGGCGATCACCAAGTTCTGCGCTCAAGCGTACCAGGAGCTCACTAAAAAAGAACCAAAGATCACTGCGATCCATGCGGGGCTGGAGTGTGGGATTATCAACAGCAAGGTCCCGGGGATGGACTCGGTCTCTTTTGGCCCAAACATGTGGGATATCCACTCCACAAAGGAGCGCCTCAGCATCGCCTCGGCAGAGCGGATCGAAGCTTTCACCCGCCACCTGCTCTCGATTATCGAATAAGCAGTGCTGAGCTATGAGCAAGCCCCGCAATCGCGGGGCTTCTCTCGTTACGCCTCTTTGATCTCCTTGGCGATCGCCTTGGCCATCTCATAGGCACGCTTGAGGTCCTCCTCACTCGGAGAGCCTTGGTACTCAACCTCCCCCTTATAGTCGAGCTGCATCGC
>DASRNL010000216.1:0-4881 GCA_035647415.1 Sphaerochaeta sp.
AAAAAACCTCTGATCTGAAACCACCTTATCATTGCCATGCAATAATCGGTTTGGCTCGCAAGGCACACCTAAGGCAGACCATAGGCGTACCTTACGCACTATAGGCGAAAGCTATTTTTATGTCAAGCAATAGCTTTGCCTTTAGGCATAATAGAGCCGGCTTCACAAAAAGCCGGCCCCCTTAGTCCATTACCAGCGGAAGTGGCTGAAGGCCTTGTTGGCCTCTGCCATGCGGTGCGTGTCCTCTTTCTTTCGGACTGCTGCTCCGGTATTTCCGAAGGCATCCAGAAGCTCTCCACTGAGCTTCTCAGCCATCGAACGACCGTTACGAGCTCGAGCTGCTGCGATCATCCATCGCATCGCCAACGCTTCGCGGCGGTTGTCACGCACTTCGATGGGCACCTGGTAGGTAGCTCCACCGACGCGGCGGCTCTTTACCTCGACAACGGGCTTTACATTGTCGATCGCCTTCAAGAAGAGGTCGAGCGCGGGCTCTCCACTCTTCTGAGCGGCATCTTCCATCGCATCATAGACGATACGGGTGGCGATAAGCTTCTTGCCATCGTACATCATGCGACAGATAAACTTCTCTACAACTGGGCTTCCGTAGCGCGGGTCGGGCATAATTTCGCGGGCGGAACCCTTGTTCTTTCTTGCCATCGTAACTCTCCCCCTTACGCCTTCGGTTTCTTCGCGCCGTACTTAGAGCGGCTTCTCATCCGTCCATCAACACCGAGGGTATCCTTCGTACCACGGACTACGTGGTAGCGAACGCCGGGCAGGTCCTTGACCCGTCCACCGCGCAGCAGCACAACGGAGTGCTCCTGGAGGTTGTGCCCGATTCCTGGGATGTAGGCGGTGACTTCAATACCGTTGGAGAGGCGCACACGGGCTACCTTCCTGAGGGCTGAGTTAGGTTTCTTTGGGGTGACGGTCATTACCCGAGTACATACCCCACGCTTCTGGGGGCACCCCTCGAGGGCTGGGCTCTTGGTCTTATGGACCGTTCGCTTTCGCCCCTTCCTGATTAGCTGATTAATAGTAGGCATCTATTCGATACACTCCCTTTTTCTCTGGTTGATCCTCTATCTCTCACACTGACAGGGATCTGTGCCGCCACCGGCGGCACCTCTATATAGGAGACTCCGTATTCAGCATACAGAGTGTGCGCGCCGCGCGCTTACACTCCGTCTACGGACTCAATTTCCTCACTCACTTCATCCATCTGTTGACGGCGAAGTTCCTTCACTGCGTCGACCTTCTGCTGCAGTGCCAGCAGCTCCTCATCCTTGATCGTGATATCGCGATACTTGCGCATACCCGTACCAGCGGGGATCAGGTGGCCGATGATGACGTTCTCCTTGAGACCGCGCAGCTCATCTTTACTACCAGCTATAGCAGCATTTGTCAAGACCTTGGTGGTCTCCTGGAAGCTGGCGGCACTGATGAAGCTGTCGATCGAAAGCGACGCTCGGGTAATTCCCAGAAGCAGCGGTCGAGCCACAGCTGGCTCTCCACCCTCGGAGATAACCCGGTCGTTCTCCTCGAAGAAGCGGTGCTTATCGACCTGCTGTCCGTGGATCAGGTTCGTATCACCCACGTGGGCGATTTCGACCTTGCGGAGCATCTGCCGTACGATCACGCCGAGGTGCTTATCGTTGATCTGCACCCCCTGCATGCGGTAGACCTCCTGGACCTCATCGACGAGGAAGGACTGCAGCGCGTTCTCCCCGAGGATATCGAGGATATCGTGCGGGTCTCTTGCGCCGTCGCTGAGCTCTTCAGCTGCTTCGACGGTGTCCCCATCGCGGACCAACAGGCCGGTTCCTACCGGGATCATGTGCTTGAACTCCTTGCCGTAGGCGTCGGTGACGATGACCGTACGGCGGTTCTTCACGATCCCACCGATGCTCACCAGGCCACTGACTTTGGCCAGCACCGCTGCGTTGCGTGGTCGGCGTGCTTCAAAGAGCTCTCCTACCCGTGGCAAGCCGCCGGTGATGTCCTTGGTCTTGATCGACTCCTTGAGGATCTTGGCCAAGATCATCCCCTTCTTCACCTCCATGTCCTCAAGGACCTGCAGGTAGGCGCCGCTGGGAAGCAGGTAGCTGCCCAAGACATCGCCCTTGCCACCCTTTTCGCTGGTGATGAGGATCTCTGGCTGCAATGCCTCCAAGAGGTGTTCGGTGATCTTCTTCTCGATATTCCCGGTCTCCTCGTTGACCTCTTCGATCAAGGTGGTGCCGAGCTTGATATCGGAGAAGGCGACAAAGCCATCCTCTTCAACGACGATCGGCTCACTGAAGGGGTCGAAGGTGACGATCGGGGCTTTCGCTTCGACGTAGTCACCGGTCTTCACGTGCAGTTCACTACCGGCTTTGACCTGTTCGGAGGCCCCATGGCCTACGAGGTAGAGGGTTTCGCCTAAGATCCGTACCACGCCGTTTACCGTCGCCGGGTACTCCTTCTTGCCCTTCTTGTAGAGGGGCGAACCCTTGGCGATCACCGCTCCATCTTCGACGAGCAGCGTATCGTAGCTCTTCTTATCCAAGAGAGCGTTGACGCGGAAGTATTCGATCTCCCCCTTGCGGGTGAAGACGCTGATCTGATCATCCTCTCGCTCCACCCGGCTTCCCTTGATCTCACCGATAAGGGTCGGATAGGTGTAGCTGAGGCGGTTCTCCTCGGCGCTGGTCGAGGCGGTTCCACCGACGTGGAAGGTCCGCATCGTCAGCTGGGTTCCCGGCTGTCCGATCGACTGCGCTGCGATGATTCCCACCGCTTCTCCGATCACCACCGGGCGGTTGGTCGCAAGGTTGCGGCCATAGCAGGTACGACAGACGCCGTACTTCGCCTCACAGGTGAGGACGGTACGCAAGAGCACCTCATCGATGCCTGCCTCTTCGATCTTCATCGCAGTCTCTTCATCGATCTCGACGTTCGCCTTGGCGAGCACCTCTCGGCTGAAGGGATGCAGGACATCCTCAACCGGAGCGCGTCCGACGATCCGCTCATGCAGCGGCTCGACGATATCATCGCCGTCACGCAGCGTGCCACGGATGATGCCGTTGATCGTATGACAGTCCTCTTCGTTGACCACCACATCCTGGCTGATGTCCACCAGGCGTCGGGTCAGATACCCTGCCTCGGCGGTCTTCAGCGCAGTGTCACTGAGGCCCTTACGGGCTCCGTTGGTGGAGATGAAGAACTCGATAATCGAAAGGCCTTCCTTAAAGTTGGACTTAATCGGGAACTCGATGACGTCTCCGGAGGGCTTGGCCATCAGGCCTCGCATGCCTCCGAGCTGTCGGATCTGGGTCTTGGACCCTCGAGCACCACTGTCTGCCATCATAAAGAGGGGGTTGAAGCCGCTCTGGCTCTCGCGCAGCTCATCCATCAGCTCATCGGTGAGCTTGTCGTTGGTCTGCGTCCACACCTCGATAACGCGGTTGTAGCGCTCCTCCTGGGTGATGTGACCCTGGCGGTACTGATCCAAGATCCGCTGCTGTTCGACGTTGGCTTTTTCGACCAGGTTCGCCTTGGCAGCGGGCACGATCATATCCGAAAGACCGATCGTCGCACCGAACAAGGTGGCGTACTTATAGCCGATGTCCTTGATCGAGTCGAGCATCTCAACGGCGACTGAATTCTTATTGGCCTTCAGAGTATCTCCGATGAGCGCCTTGAGCTCCTTGTCACCCAAGGTGGCGTTCTGGAAGGGGATATCCTCTGGCAGTGCTGCATTGAAGAGCACCCGACCGGCGGTCGTCTCTACGCGAGTGCCGTCGGCGAGGCGGTAGCGGATCTTAGCGTTATAGCTTAAGAGGCCGCTGTCGATCGCCTGTTCGATCTCTCCGAGGGAGTCGTAGAACTTCCCCTCCCCTGCAGCTCCACCGAGCTCACGGGTGAGGTAGTTGATTCCGAGGACCATATCCTGGCTCGGGTAGACGATCGGGTTTCCGTTCGCCGGGTCCAGGAGGTTGGTCACACTGAGCATCAGGGTCCAACACTCCAGCTGGGCGGCGTGGGTCAACGGCACGTGTACGGCCATCTGGTCGCCGTCAAAGTCAGCGTTATAGGCGTGACAGACCAGCGGGTGGAGCTTGATCGCCTTGCCGTCTACGAGGACCGGGTCGAAGGCTTGGATTCCCAAGCGATGGAGCGTCGGGGCGCGGTTGAGCAGCACCGGGTGCTCCTTGACGACCTCATCGAGGATCGCCCATACGGCATCGGTCTCCTCTTCAACGAGGCTCTTTGCTTTCTTGATATTGTAGACAACCCCATCCTGGACGAGCTTCTTCATGATGAAGGGCTTGTAGAGTTCGAGGGCCATCTTCGACGGCAGTCCACACTGGTGCATCCGCAGCTCAGGACCGACGACGATTACCGAACGGCCGGAGTAGTCTACGCGCTTACCCAGCAGGTTCTGCCTGAAGCGTCCCTGCTTTCCTTTGAGCATATCCGAAAGACTCTTCAGCGGTCTGTTGCTCGCTCCCTTGACCACCCGCTTGCGCTTGGAGTTGTCAAAGAGGGCGTCGACGGCCTCCTGCAGCATCCGCTTCTCGTTGCGGATGATGATGTCGGGGGCGTTGAGCTTGACGAGGCGATCGAGGCGGTTGTTGCGGTTGATGACACGGCGATAGAGATCGTTCAGGTCGGAGGTGGCGAAGCGGCCGCCGTCGAGCTGAACCATCGGGCGGATCTCCGGCGGGATGACGGGCAGAACGTCCATGACCATCCAGCTGGGCTTATTGCCGGACTCCCGGAAGGCCTCCACGACCTCCAGCCGCTTGACAATGCGCAGCTTCTTCTGGGAGGAGGCGGTTTTCAGCTCCTCGCGCAGCTGCTCGGACAGCTTATCCAGGTCGATCTGCTCAAGAA
>DASRNL010000217.1:0-5519 GCA_035647415.1 Sphaerochaeta sp.
GGCGTCTATATTATCGGAGATGTCTATACTGGCCCCTCGACGGTCGTCGAGTGCATCGCCAGCGGTCGCCAAGCGGTTGAGAGCGCTATAGACGCAGTCCTTGGCCCTGAAGAAGAGGGAGAACAGGAGTTCTGCGCTACCGATGAGGAGTTCTCCTTTGAAGAGAGCGAGCAGATGATCAAGGCAGAGGATGCCTTCTTCGCTGAACTCGCTGAGAAGCGCGGAAGGATCCTTCCCTCCAAGGCGTGGAAGGATGCAGAGTTTGCGCGAACCGAAGCGCTGCGCTGCGTAGAGTGCTCCTATATCTGTAACAAGTGTGTCGACGTCTGCCCTAACAGGGCGAACGTCGCCATCGATGTACGCAATACTGGCTTCTTCGAAGATGCCTTCCAGATTCTCCACCTCGATGCGTTCTGTAACGAGTGCGGAAACTGTGAGACCTTCTGTCCCTACGACGGAGGTCCGTACCGCGAGAAGTTCACCCTCTATAATACGATGGAGGACTTTGAGGACTCGACAAACAGTGGCTTCTACGCCGACGGGGCTAACCTCTGGGTACGCCTCGAGGAGGAGGTCGTTGCGTGTGAGATTGACGGTGATGGGCTGATCGCTTCCGATGCACCCATAAGCGACGAGGCAGCAGCGTTGATAGAGACCGTCTATACCCGATATAGCTACTTGCTCGGGTGTGTGGAGGAGTAGAGAAGATGGCTATTACTGTAATTACCAATACCCGCGTCATGCAGACTGCACCACCGTTTACGGTGCTCGAAGGGGTCGATATCGTAATCGAAGACTCCTTGATCACCGCAGTCGCAGTCGGCGCTGCAGCGACCGTCAAAGCTGATATCAAAATCGACGGTACCCATAAGACGGTGATGGCAGGCAATGTCTGTTCTCATCACCACTACTACAGCGGCCTCTCACGGGGGATGTTAATCTCAGCTGGGGTACAGGAGGATTTCGTCCAGGTGCTCCAAGAGTGGTGGTGGCGCCTCGACCGAGGCTTGGATGAAGAGGCGTGCTACTATAGCTCGCTGATCTGCTCCATCGATGCGCTGCTCGCCGGTACCACAACTGCGATCGACCACCATGCGAGCCCCACCTATATAGGTGGCTCCTTGGATACGATCGCCCGCGGTATGGAGGAGGTGGGCCTCCGTGGCTCTACCTGCTACGAGGTCACCGACCGAAACGGAGGTCTGAAGGAGATCGAAGCAGGGGTTGCCGAGAATATCCGCTTTGCAAAGAGTGCCAAGGATCGACGCTTGGTCAAAGGCATGATCGGCGGACACGCCCCCTTTACCATCAGCGATGATGGACTTGCTCTGATGGCCGAAGCGGTCGCAGAGACCGGCTGTGGCATCCACCTGCATGTGGCAGAGGATCGTTACGATGTCGCCTACAGCCACCACCACTACAAGGTGGATATCGTCGACCGGCTGGAGGATTTTGGTCTCTTAAGTGAGAACGCCCTCTTGGTCCATGGCCTCTACCTCAACGAGCGGGAGGTGGCGAAACTCAACTCCTACGGGACCTTCTTAGCCCACAACCCCCGCAGCAATATGAACAACCACGTCGGATACTTCGGTGAGATTCAGAATGTTGACAAGCTGGTAATCGGCACCGACGGCTGTGGAGGCAATATGTTCGAAGAGCTGAAGATCGGCTTCTTCAAACATAAGGATCAGGGTGGCTCCTGGTGGCCCCCAGAGTTCGTCACTGCGCTCAACAGAGGAAACCGCCTCGTTGAAGCGTATTTTGATGGAAAGTTTGGCATGGTGGAGAGCGGATATACCGCAGATTTGGTGATCTGTGATTACCACAATCCCACCCCCCTGGTCAGCGATAACGCTGCGAGTCACTTCGTATGGGGGATGAGCTCCAACTGTGTAGAGAGCGTGATAGTAGATGGAAAGTTGGTGGTCCACGACCGCCAGGTCCTCGGCGTCGATGTGCCGAAGATCTACGCTGAGGCTGCCAAGGTAGCAAAGCGACTTTGGAAAGAAGTAGACACAATCGCTCCTTAGGGAGTGAAATCATAAGTAAAGGGGTATTGCATGAAGAAACTTGCAGAACAGATCAGACAGAAAGCAGCTGAGTATCGAGATTACACGGCAGAGAACCTTTCCAAACTGGTAAAGGTGAAGAGCTATAGCTCGCAGGAGGAGGATGTCTGCCGACTCATCGTCACCCTCTTAGAGGAAGCAGGGTTTGATGAGATTCGCATCGATGGCTTAGGTTCTGTCGTAGCGCGGATTGGCAATGGGCCCAAACAGCTCGCCTTTGACGCACATGTGGACACCGTAGAGGTAGGAAACCCCGACAACTGGGACTTTGATCCCTTCAGTGGCGAAATTAAGGATGGTATTGTCTACGGCCGTGGCTCCAGTGACCAGAAGGGTGGGGCTGCATCGATGATCACCGCTGGGCGGATCCTCAAGGATTTAGGCTATGGCGGAGAGTACACCGTCTACTTCACCTTCACTGTGATGGAAGAAGACTGTGACGGCATGTGCTGGAAGTACCTGATTGAAGAGGAGAACCTCAAGCCAGATTTGGTGGTCTCTACCGAGCCGACGAGCTGTCGTATTCACCGCGGACAGCGTGGACGGATGGAAATCCGAGTGATCCTGCGCGGTGTCAGCTCACACGGAAGCGCCCCTGAGCGTGGCGTCAGTGCCGCCTATAAGGCTGCTCGGGCAGCGTTGGCGATGGAACAGCTCAACGAAGACCTGCTTCCCGATGATGACAAGTTCCTTGGTAAGGGGACGATCGTCGTAAGCCAGATTGATGTCCACGGCCCGAGCCAGTGTGCAGTCCCTGACTATGCGATGCTCTATCTGGACCGACGTCTTACCTGGGGTGAGGATGCCGAGATGGCGATGAACCAGGTCCGTGAGTATATCAGCAAGGCCACCGGGGACGATCCTGACTCCTTCATCGTTGAGATGCCCGACTACGAGAAGATCGGTTGGACCAAGAAGGAGTACTCGCAGGAGCTTTACTTCCCAACCTGGAAGGTCGATGAGGATCACCACCTTGTGCAGGCAGGGGCTGCTGGGTATGAAGCGCTCTTTGATGAGAAGCCCGTTATCGATAAGTGGACCTTCTCTACCAACTTGGTTGCCACCACCGGACGGCATAAGATTCCTGGAATCGGATTTGGCCCTGGTGATGAAGCCCAAGCACATGCTCCCAATGAGATCAACCGAGTTGATGACCTTGAGATCTGTGCTGCCTTCTACGCGATGCTGCCATATTCACTAGAAAAGAAGTAAGCTTTTCCTGTCGTCGAGAGACGAGAGGTGGTATACTGAGAGCCACAGGAGCGATCCTGTGGCTCATGTATCAGAAGCTTCCGTTGTACATACAAATGGACAATGGAAAGAAGGGCGTACCCCCAAGAAGGGGCAACCGAGGGTACGCAACGGAAACTGACTAAGGCGGTAACGGCCCCCTTGCCGATTACACCTTCCTTGCGGAACGAACCGCATGCCGAAAGCCGACTTGGTAACAGACCGGCTTATCAAACTCTTCGTAAGCCGATTGTTACGCTATGAAGGAGATGCGCAGGCATGAGTTCCTCTCTTCTATTACAGAACATCTATTGTTTACAGACCTCTTTTGACACACCGCAGCAGCGGGGAGTCGATCTTTTGATCGTCGATAAAAAGGTGAGTGCAGTGGGCAAGACCGGCACCTTGACGGTCCCCAAGGGGGCGCAAGTGTTGGACTGCTCCCACCATGTGGTCCTCCCTGGCTTGGTGAACACCCACCACCACTTCTACCAGACCCTTACCCGAAACCACCCTGCGGTACAGAACGCCAAACTCTTTGATTGGCTGACCTTTCTCTACGATGTGTGGAAGTATATCGATGAGGATGCGATTCTCTACTCCTCGATGCTCGCTATGGCTGAGCTCGCCAAGACTGGCTGTACCCTTACCACTGACCACCACTACCTCTACCCGCGGGCAATCACCTCCGATGTGATGGGATTGCAGTTTAAAGCGGCAGATATAATCGGGATGCGCTTCAGCCCCACCCGCGGCTCGATGAGCCTCTCAAAGAAGGATGGAGGGCTGCCCCCTGACAGCGTGGTGCAGACCGACGAAGAGATCCTCGCCGACAGCGAGCGGGTGATCAAGCAATACCACGACTCGTCCCCCGATGCGATGCACAAGGTCGCCCTCGCCCCCTGTAGTCCCTTCAGTGTGACCCGTGAGGTGATGCGCGAGACCGCACGGCTGGGGCGTAAGTACGGGGTGCGACTGCACACCCACCTCTGTGAGACCGCTGATGAGAACGACTTCTGCCTAGAGATGTACGGGATGCGCCCTGTCGCGCTGATGCAGGAGTGTGAACTGATCGGCAGCGATGTCTGGTACGCCCACGGCATCCACTTCAACGATGAAGAACTGCAGCTGCTCAAGGAGACTGGCAGCCACGTCGCCCACTGTCCCTCCTCCAATATGCGCCTCGCCAGCGGCATCTGTCGGGTGCGCGAAATGCTCGATATGGGAATCAACCTCGGCATCGCAGTCGATGGGTCGGCGAGCAACGACAGCAGTGATATGCTCGCTGAAGTCCGCCAAGCGCTGCTTTTGCAGCGTATCCGCTACGGAGCAGCTGGGCTGACCGCCACCGAGGCGTTCACCATGGCGACCGAAGGCGGGGCAAAGATGCTCAACTTCCCCAACGTCGGAAGATTGGAGGCAGGGTGGGCAGCGGATCTGGCTGTCTGGGATGTCTCGACGATCCCCTACGCCGGAGCGCAGAGTGACCCCGTCGCCGCACTTATCTTCTGTGGGACCAACCACAATACAACCCATACGATCATCAATGGCTCCTTGGTCGTCCATGAGGGGCTCTTGATTGGCTTTGATGAGGAAGAACTCGCTGCTAAAGCGAATGAAATCAGCCGAAGCATGCTGGATAAAGCTGCTCGGAAGGAGGATGTATGATCCAAACCTTTCTACAACCATTAGATATAGAGGAGGCGTTGACGCTACGGCGCAACCATCCTACCAGTGCTTGGTATGCGGGGGGAACGGAGATAAACCGTCTGCATACAAAGCTCAGCCCAGAGACGGTAATCAGCTTAGAGAAGCTCAAGCTCGCCGAGATTTCCGCGGAGAAAACAGCGGTGCGTATCGGCGCTATGGCGACCTTTACCGAACTGCTAGAAAATCCCCTAATCCCAGCATGGCTCAAAGAGGCTGCAGCGTACTGCGGCTCCTTCGCTCGACGCAACCGAGCGACGATCGGAGGGAACCTCGCACTTTTGAGCGAGCACTCCTTCCTCGCCCCGGCGCTCCTCGCCTCCGAGGCACTGCTGGTGACAGCCAACCTCACCGAGGGGGGCTTCTACAACGAAGACCGCGTGCCAATTGCTGAGTACTTCGCCCATAGAAGCACCCATGCAGGGACTCTGGTTCTTGCCCTGATCATCCCAACAGATCGCTTTGTCGGCTCCCAGCGCTTTGCGTTGAGTGTACAGAACTACAGTGCAGTCA
>DASRNL010000218.1:0-10555 GCA_035647415.1 Sphaerochaeta sp.
CGTCAGGCCAGAAGTTTGCCGCCAGCTTTCTTCAGATTCCCCCTCACGAGGGACACCCTTGCTCTTGGCTATGTGCTTGGCGCTATCACCCGCACTAGGGACTTTCACCCATTAGAATATGCTCATACCGAGCACACGTAAAAAACGACAGGCGCAAAACCTGTCGTCCAAAGTACCTGATACTTGCAGCTTAATAGTTCGTTGCAGCAATCTCAAAGTATGATTGTGGGTGTACACATACTGGGCAGATGCCAGGGGCATCGGTAGCCTCGACCATGTGACCACAGTTGGAACAGACCCAAACCTGCTTCTCACCACGGCTAAAGACTCTTCCTTCTTCAACATTCTTCAGAAGATCGAGGTAGCGCTGTTCGTGGTGTTTTTCAATGGCAGCGACCATGTCAAAGAGTTTGGCAATCTTTTCGAAGCCTTCTTCACGAGCATCCTTGGCGAAGTTTGCGTACATCTCTGTCCACTCGTAGTTTTCGCCAGCGGCAGCGTCCTTGAGGTTGGTTGCTGTATCAGCAATCTCTCCACCCTCTTGCAAGAGTTTGAACCAGATTTTCGCGTGTTCCTTCTCGTTGACGGCTGTCTCCTCGAAGAGCTTGGCGATCTGCACATACCCATCCTTCTTTGCTTTTGAAGCATAGTAGGTGTACTTGTTGCGTGCCATCGATTCACCAGCAAAAGCCTCAAGTAAGTTAGCTTCCGTCTTTGTTCCTTTCAATTTCATTCTGTGCTCCTTCACTGTTGTTTCTCAGTGCGCTTTTTTTGGCAATCGGGACAAATCCCATTAAAGACTACCTCAAATGAGGAAAGTTCATACCCATGAGTATCGACTGTCGACTCATTGATGTCAACCTCTGTCAGAATTTTTACATCCCCTACCTCACCACACTCAGTGCATTGGATGTGGGAGTGAGTATCCAGATGATAGTCGTAGTGATCAGGACCACCGAGGACGCGGATGCGTCGAATTTTGCCCTCTTCAACGAGAACATTGAGATTGCGATAGACGGTTGCTCGGCTAATCGAAGGGTGTGTGGTAGCAATGCTCTTGTAGATTTCTTCAGCACATGGATGATCCTCTGCCTCTTGTACAGCAGCAAGAACCAAGCCTTTTTGTATTGTTTGTCTTCTCTCTTTCATAACACTCCCAATTGATACCTTCTCCTAATAACATCATAGACCACCCCTATCAAACTGTCAACAAACTGGTGAACATTGTGCTTATTTCACTACTTTGTACTGATTGTTGTAGCTTGTCTTCTTTGGGGAATCGCACCACTGAGAAAGAGAGAAGCTTTTGCCATAGCGGGACCTATCATTTCATAGAGTACCGCACTGGAAAGGATAATTGTGTTGAGTAAGAGAGCCATATCTGCTGGCAATAGACGCTGCCCAAGTGCAGCAAGTCCGATGGAGACTCCCGCCTGTGGGGTAAGTGCCATACCGAGGTACTTACGGATCTCTGGTTCCATCTTCAGCAACGCTGCTCCGCTATAGGCACCGAGATATTTTCCGATAATACGGATGACAAAGTAGAAGACACCCATTCCTCCGGCTACCTTGAGCATTGTTAAATCCAGTTTCATCCCACTGACAACAAAAAAGGTCAACAACACCGGCGGAGCGAAATAGTTTAAGAGCCTAAAGAGTTGTGTATCATCGCTGATATTCCGATAGGTGCCACCGAGAACCATACATGCTAAAAGTGGAGAGACATCCAATAGTGCACAGAAACCGGAGAGTCCGAGGATTGCAATCATCAAAACCACTAGGCGATGATCATCACTATTGCGTTTGGTAATCAGGTACTTAAGGATGAAGGCTATGCCAAAGCCAAAAATAATAGAAACTATATTCTTTAGGACCGGGATAAGGAGGGTTACCAGACGAAAGTGCCCTGTCTCCATCGTTTGAAGAAAAGCTGCACAGACGCTAAAAGCTATCAGAGCGAAGGCATCGTCGAGGGCGGTTACCTGTAAAATGGTATCGACAAAAGGACCGTTAGCCTTGTATTGGCGGATTGTCATCATCGTACTCGCAGGAGCCGTCGCTGATCCGATGACCCCTAGCAGCAGCGAAAAGGACCACGATAACTGAAAGACATAGCGCATGCTTATCGTAACGATAATCAGCGCCCCAGAGGCTTCAAAGAGAGTAAGAATGACCGCCTTAACTCCATTGGTTCGTAGCTCACTGAGCTTGAAGAACTTGCCGACAGAGAAGGCGATAATCGCCAATGCAATATCAGTGACAAAATCAAGCCGTTGCACCGTTACTGCCGGAACCAAGTTGAGAACACTCGGGCCGATGAGAATGCCAGCGAGCAGATAGCCAGTGACATGAGGCATCCTGCCGAGCTTGGTGATACGGGTCATTAAAAACCCTGATGCCAAGATTAACGTAAGAAGTAAAATAGTAGTTGCATTATCATGGATTACCACAAGCCCGCTTAGAACTTTCACAGAAGCCTCCATTATGGATTGCGTCGACATACGAGATATACTAGTATGATGCTGATACCAATATGATAGTCAAACTGTTAATAGTAATCAAATTGTATATATTTATGGACTTATAAGATATATTTATAGTTCCATTGCTTTTGGAGCAGTATCATGATTGATCCTAAGATTAAAACCTTTCTCATCCTCGTCAAAGAAGGCTCATTCACCGCAGCAGCAAAGGAACTCTGTATCACCCAACCTGCCGTCAGTAATCAGATGCGTTTGATTGAGGAGGAATACAATACCTCCCTCTTCCTCCGTTCTGGCCGAAGGCTCAAACTTACCGCTGAGGGGGAGATCCTTTACAAATACGCCCAACGAGCCCTCACAATTGAAAAGACCGCCCACCATGCTCTTGAGGATGCACGGCACAATATTCAGCGGTTGAATATCGGCATGACTGCGACCGCTGAAGAGAACCTGCTCCCGCAGGTTATCGCAGAGTACTGTAACATCCATCAAAACACCAAGGTCCGCATTGAAACTGGCACCTTAGAGTCGTTGCGCACGTCGCTGCAGAGCTATCAAATCGATCTAGCCATCGTCGGAGGACATATAGCAGATGATGAGTTCACCACGGTAAAAATCGACACCGACTACCTCAACCTCATCGTCTCTCCGGAGAATCCTTTAGCACAGCAATCGAGGGTAACCTTGGAAGATTTAAAACAAGAGCGTCTCATTCTGCGCCCTACAATGACCGCAACCCGCCAACAGTTTGAGACATTTCTCATCCAACACGGAGAAACGATAGAAAACTATATGGTGGTGATTGAAATTAACAATGTTCCGATTATCAAGGAGCTTGTGCACGACAACCAAGGGGTGACGATTATGAGTCATAACGCCTGCTTGGTAGATGTGCTGACCGGGAAATTAGTTGCTGTCCCCCTAGAGGGATCTGCAAGGATGCTCCGTGAGCTCAATATCGTCTACCGAAACAACTACCGACACCCAGAAGTAGCTTCAGAAATTCGGAGAATCTACCTCCAACTGAAAGAAGAGAGCTTCCCTAACACAAAGGAGGCGACACGCCTGTAGGTGTCGCCTCAGCTCTATCATTCAGTCTCTGGTTCCGACTCACGCCTACTGGCGGTATCCCGCTTTGCTCCATATGGTTTTGGTGCTTGCACAGGTCGTCGCGGTCCGCTGCTTTTGCGCTCCGCTCCTCTGGTGTCTTCAAAGCGGGGGCGGCGATCGTCGCGGCGATCCCTACGATCATCCTGATAGCGGGGGCGTCGGTCATCCCGGCGGTCCCTACGATCATCCTGATAGCGAGAGCGTCGGTCATCCCGGCGGTCCCTGCGATCATCCTGATAGCGGGGGCGTCGGTCATCACGCTGGTCCCTGCGATCATCCTGATAGCGAGGGCGTCGATCATCCCGGCGGTCCCTACGATCATCCTGGTAGCGAGGTCGTCGATCATCGCGGCGGTCCCTGCGATCATCCTGATAGCGAGGGCGTCGGTCATCCCGGCGGTCCCTGCGATCATCCTGATAGCGAGGGCGTCGATCATCGCGGCGGTCCCTACGATCATCTTGATAGCGAGGGCGTCGATCATCTTGACGGTCCCTACGATCATCCTGGTAGCGAGGACGTCGGTCATCTTGACGGTCCCTGCGGTCATCTTCCCAACGTGGACGTCTATCATCCCTGCGGTCGTCCTGATAGCGCGGGCGTCGGTCATCTCGACGGTCTCTGCGATCATCTTCCCAACGTGGACGTCTATCATCGCGCTGGTCTCTACGATCATCCTGATAGCGCGGGCGTCGGTCATCTCGACGGTCTCTGCGATCATCCTCCCAACGTGGACGTCTATCATCCTGTCGGTCTCTGCGGTCATCTTCCCAACGTGGACGTCTGTCATCACGCTGGTCTCGGCGATCTCGGCGATTATCGTCGGAACGACGACGGGCATCACGCTGCCCTCTTCGATTATCTTCGTATCGTGGGCGTTGGGTATCTCTTTGGTCTCTGGGCCGCTGTGACTGACGGTCCTCCGAACCACCTTGGTCGATATCCTGCTTGGGTTTCGGGGCCTCCATGGCCTCAGTTGTTTCCTCGGTTGCGAGCGCTTGCTCTTCCCAATCGAGGGTAAGGAGCTGATCTTGCTCCTGATCTTTTGTATCCATCTTCTTTTTTTCTCTTTGTACCTGTGGTACCACTGGTGTTCTACTGGAATAGGCAGTAGGCACATCTCGCTTCGCTAATAGCCAAGTCCGCGTCGATGCCCGTTTTCTGGTAAAGCCTGGGGCAAGAACATCCTTAGTTATTTCATCTGTCCGATAGCCGACCAAGGCTTTTTTGTGCATCCGGAATCCTCGGAGGTTGGTGGAAAAGAGGACAACGCCACGTTTAGTAAGCAACGGATGAAGCAGCTCTAAGTAGGTGCGATAATCCTGTTGTACATCGAAATCGTGGGTCGCTTGGCGGCTGTTTGAAAAGGTGGGCGGGTCAAAAATAATCAAATCATAGAGACGCTTCTCGGTCCGTGCTGTTTCAATAAAGGCGTAGACATCGCTGGCAATACAGCGATAGGTATCACCGACAAACCCGTTTTTAGCGAGGTTTTGTTCTGCCCACTCAGTATAGGTAGCAGAGAGATCGATGGAATCTACCGCACTCGCCCCTCCTCGGGCTGCATAGACCGAAAATGATCCGGTATAGGAGAAGAGGTTCAGCACCTGCGCCTGCATGCTCATACTCTCTACCAGCATCCGGGTAGGCATATGATCGAGGAAGAGTCCAGTATCAACTCGTTTGGTCAGATCGACACCAAAGGTCAGCCCATTCTCTTGGATATCGATACGCAGCGAGGCGGTGTCTACCACCTCATGTTGCTCGCGACCGGTTCGTTTCTCCCGACGATGAAAGATAACCTTGTCCGCATCGATATACGCCATCCGTCCCACCACGTCGATGATCGCCGCTTCAGCCTCCGCTGAGAAGGGCTCCTCACGATAGTCGGTAATCCGTGCATACGCCCCATAGAGATCGACGGTCAAAGGAAGATCCCCTTGGTGCTGGTCGTAGATCCGCATCGCATCGGTATCGGTAGGCAACAGCTGTGCGCGCATGCTCTGGGCGTTGCGCTTTAGTATCTTTCCAAAATCTTTTAATACATACTCTTCAATCATAAACCCGCTCTTTCTGTAACGCAGTGTATATGCTAAGATGGGAAAAAGCTAGTGAGCAGAGGTGAGAGTGATGGAAAGAGATACCCAAGCCTTCTTAGCTGAACTGGAAAACCGTCATGGGAGTCCAGTGCTGTGGAGGACATACGCCACCTGGTATGGCAATAGCATGGGGTACTGCCGCGAGTACGGGGTCTTCTTTTACTTCTGTGCTGATCGCTTTCACTACCAAGATTTTGAACGAACTCCTGCGATTCTCGGGCTCAATTTCACCCGTAAAAAGTCTCCTGAACCCTTTGTCCCCTATATTGGCTCCTTCACCACAGCACAGATAACCGCTACCCGTCAGGTGACCAAAGCTCAAGCACGCAGGGTCGTCGCAGGAACTCTTGCTGCGGCTGCTATCCCCTCACCCTCTGTCTTCATCCGCTTCTTTCGACAGACGGTGCAGATGCTGCTTCTCTCCGATGGCAGCGCACATTTCTTTGAACTGATGGATACAAAAGAGTTTCTTACTCTTCTAGATACAATGGAAACGAGGTAATCAATGAGTGCATTTAAAGCGTATGATATTCGAGGTATCTATAATAAGGACTTCGATAAAACGACCGTCTATAAGATCGGCTTCTTCCTTCCAAAGCTGCTGAACGCAGATACCGTCCTAGTGGGGCGCGATGTGCGCACCACCAGCGATGAGATCTTCGATTCCCTCTCCCAAGGGATCACCGACAGCGGGGCGGATGTGTGGGATATCGGTCTATCCACTACCCCGATGGTCTACTATTGCACCAACCACTTTGCAGTGCCTGCCTCGGTTATGATCACCGCAAGCCACAACCCAGCGATCTACAATGGCCTGAAGATCAGCCGAGCGAAGGCGGTACCAGTCGGCTCAGATAGCGGACTTTTAGACCTTAAAAAGATGGTCTATGAGGATGAGATCATCGTCTCCAAGAAGCGAGGGACAATCATACAGAAGGATGGAAGAACCCCCTACCTCACCTTCCTTAAAGCTTTTGACCTTGATATCTCCAACCTGAAGCTCGCCATCGACGCCTCACACGGGATGGCGAACCTCTTGGTCAAAGATCTCTTGGGCAGCGAACATACCTACCTTTATGACCACTTTGATGGCACCTTCCCCGCCCACGAGCCTAACCCGCTCGATGTTGCAAACTGCGCGGACTTAGAGAAGGCGGTGCTTGCTAGTGAGAGTGACCTTGGGATCATCTTCGATGGGGATGCTGACCGAGTGATGTTCCTCGATGAGCGAGGACGCTTCTTACAGCCAGACTACGTCACCGCCCTCTTAGGTTACTACTACCTAAAGAAGGAACAGGGCACCGTCCTCGTTGATATCCGCACCAGCCGCTCAACCACCGAGTACCTCAAGGGTCTCGGCGCTGAGGTCTATACTTGGAAGGTAGGCCACTCCTTCGCCAAGAACAAACTGAGAGAGCTGGGAGCGATCTTCGGAGGCGAGCTTGCCGGACACTACTACTTCAGAGACTTCTTCAACTGTGATAGTGGCTTCTGGGCAACCCTTATAGTCCTAGATGTCGTCAGCGACCTGAAAAAACAGGGCATGACCTTCGGCGAGTTCATCGACGAGGTGGTCGTCTGGGCGAACAGTGGGGAGCTGAACTTCACCTTAGAGGATAAGGACCCTGCGATGGAGGATCTCTTTGCCCGCTATGTGACCGAGGACTCCCCCACCGCGGTGATGGACTTCGATGGCTATCGCGTCGAGTTCTCCACCTGGTGGTTTAATGTAAGAAAATCGAATACCGAACCCTATCTTCGCCTCGTCGTTGAAGCGGAGAATCAAACGCTACTAGAAGAGAAGGTAGCAGAACTATCGGCACGTATTGAGTCGTTCATGTAAGGAGCATTGCACTATGAAAGTACTACTCTTCGGAGGAGCAGGATATATCGGCACCCACGTCGCCTTGGAGTTCCTCGACCGCGGGGATACCGTGGGCATCTTTGACAACTTCAGCAGCGGCCTGAGGAGCAACGTCCATCCCAAAGCTACCCTCTATGAGGGGGACATCCAGGACAAGGCTGCTGTTGTAGCAGCCCTCAACGACGGCTGGGATGTGGTAATCCACCTTGCAGCCTTCAAGGCAGCAGGTGAATCGATGGTCTCCCCGATCAAGTTCTCTGAAAACAACATCACCGGATCTTTGAACCTCATCACCGCCTGTATCGAGTGCGGGGTGAAGCACTTTATCCTCTCCTCATCAGCGGCGGTCTATGGGGAGCCGCAGTACCTGCCGGTGGATGAACAGCATCCCACCAACCCGACAAACTACTACGGCTACACCAAGCTCGCCATCGAGGAGAACCTCGCATGGTACAGTACGCTGAAACAACTCTCCTACGTCTCACTGCGGTACTTCAACGCAGCTGGATACGATAGTGATATGCGCGCGCTCGGCCTAGAAAACAACCCTGCAAACCTCATCCCTCTGGTGATGGAAGTAGCGGCAGGCATCCGTCCCAATCTCTTGGTCTTTGGCACTGACTATGAGACCGCCGATGGCACAGGGGTACGGGACTATGTGCATGTCACCGACCTCGCTCGCGGCCATGTCCTCGCAGCAGACCGCCTGTGCGCCGGTGAAGGAAACCTCGTGGTGAACCTCGGCAGTGAAGAGGGGCTCTCGGTGCAGGAGATTATCGATGCAGCGAAAGAGATCACCGGTAAAGAGATCCCTGTGGAGTATGTAGGCAGACGTGCAGGGGACCCAGCGAAGCTGGTTGCCTCGAGCAAGCTTGCTGAGACCGCCTTAGGGTGGAAGGCTGAGTTCTCCACCCTCGAGGTGATCCTCGAGACCACCTGGCGTGTCTACGAAGCCCAAGGGACAACCCTCATCCAGAAGTAAGATCACCCTAAAATGGCAAGAGAGACAACCGAGCGGTTGTCTCTCTTTTGTTAGCTCGCTCAGAAGGACTCGAACCTTCGACAAATAGGTTAACAGCCTACTGCTCTACCGACTGAGCTATGAGCGATCGAACGATTGAAAAGATACCGTAATGGACAGCAATTGTCAAGGCGATGGAGCACAAAGCTGCTTTTCATCCAACTTCTCGCCGCCGAGAGTCTTTGGTTCTCTTCCTCATAAAGGCGGCCACCCGAAGGTGGCCGCCATGAGTAACTAGTACACCGTCCTTACGGCACTGGGTAGTGCTCCTGTAAGAACTCCATGAATACGTCACTGAGTAAGGATCCTTCAACGAGAACCCGACCGAACATCGTGTATCCATCACCGCCTGCAGCCATGAAGTCGTTGGTTGCGACCTTATAGGTTGCATCCTTGTCGATCGCCTTACCGTTGAGCAGGACACGCATGATGCGCTTTCCAGGCTCAGCAAATCGGTTGTAGACAACCTGCAAGTCGGTCTGTGAGAATCCACCGTTCTCGCCGGGGAGCATTCTATATCCATGCTCGAGTGCGGCATAGACGTCAGCTCCGGAGATCTCGGCAACAGTGATGATGTTGGTGAAGGGCAGTACGTTAATTACGTCACCCATTGTAATCTCACCAGCATCCATCGATGCTCGGATTCCTCCACCATTGGTGATGGTGAAGTCAGCACCACTTTGCTCAGTCATCGCTCGAGTGATCAAGCGAGAGAGGTTAGTGGGCTTGGTGCGAACATCGCTACGCTCACCGTTGAGCTTCTCAGGCACATAGGCGATAACCTGACCGAGCTTCTCATTGAGGAGGTCGGACATATAGCCTACATACTCATCCACTTCAGGATCATTGGGTACATCGATGATGCCATACTCCTTAGCAAGTTCGGAGTCCGCGGCGTTCAATACGTCTGCTGCGGGGATCAGCATCGGATACGTTGCCGTAACCTTGCCACCCTTCACGTGCAGCTGTACCAAGCCGAGATACTTCAGATACTCGCCAGCGCTGACAATCATGCTGTCTCCAATCACTAATCCTTCCTTCAAGACTGTGTGACTGTGTCCATCGATGAAGAGGTCAATGCCCTTGATGCGGCTGACAATCTGATCGCTGGTAAGTCCACTCTCTCCGTCGCGGTCGAGGCCGATATGGCCAAGGACGACGATGTAGTCGACATACTCACGAGCAATATCAATTGCTTCCTGTCCAATTTCAAAGATCTCTTCGTTTGCAAAGTAGATGTTCTCTACGTTCTTCGGGTGGGTCTTGGTGGTGGTATCCGGAGTCGTCAAGCCAACCACTGCCATCTTGAAGCCGTTGAAGTCATAGACTTGGTACGGCTGGAAGAGCAAGTATCCATCCTTATCCAATACGTTGGCGCTCAGCACCTTGATATCGGAGTAGAGTTCAGCAAGCTCTGCAGCTTCAATGAGTCGGTCTGCACCGTAGTTGAAGTCGTGGTTGCCTGGGGCAACTGCGTCGTATCCCAGCATATCCAGCAGGACTCCTACTGGCTCACCTTCAAACATATTGGCCAAGTTGGTTCCGTGAGTTACGTCACCAGCATCGAGGACCAGGATGTTATCGGTGATTGCTCGGCCACCCTTCAACAGGGTTGCGACCTTCGAGTATCCCATTCCACCATCACCAGGAACGATCCGTGCGTGCACGTCGTTGGTGTGGACGATGAAGAGGTCAAACTCGTCATAGTCTGCATCACTCTTAATAATTTCGGTAACACCGAGTGGGTATTCCATCGGCACGCGTGCCTTCGGTTCTTCTACAACCACTGCAGGCACTGTAGCGACGACGGCTACTTCTACCACTTCAGGTACTACTACCTTCGGCTCTTCTACAACAACCTTCGGTACTTCGGCAACCACAACGGGTGCGCGACCGATGAGGGAGACCATCGCCGGATCTTCAGGGACAACTACCTGTAAGGTATAGCCCATCGCATTGGCAAAGCTCTCATACGCAGCTG
>DASRNL010000219.1:0-3964 GCA_035647415.1 Sphaerochaeta sp.
AATATTATTTCATACTATACTAGGGTCAGGGGGAAAGCCATGCACGAAGCGAGCGCTATCTATACGATCCAGACCAGGTACGACTCTCTCAGCGTGAAGGAGAAGCAGATCGCTGACTTTATCCTCAAGCATCCCAAGGAGGCGGTGAACCCTTCGATCGAAGAGCTTGCTGAGCGGATCGGCATCAGCGAGTCGACGGTGGTGCGTTTCGCCCAAAAGCTCGGCTATAGCGGCTACCAACGCTTTCGCATCGCCCTAGCCCGCGAGACGATGCCCCCGGCGATGCAGCTCTTTGAGACCGAGCTCTCCGAGGGCGACGATATCGTGGATATCGTCTTCAAGCACACCCAGAACAACCTTGAGGCGACCTATGCACTGACCAGCAAGGCGGTGATCAAGGAGGCTGCAAAGCTGATCGCCTCCTCTCGTACGCTCTACCTCGCAGGCTTAGGGGGTAGCAACGTCGCAGCTGCGGACGCCTACCACAAGTTCATCCGCACCGGAATCGTCTGTCAGTACCACACCGACTACCATATGCAGCTGATGCTCGCCAGCCAGGCGCAGCCTGAGGATGTGGCGATCATCATCAGCCACACCGGATCTGGTCACGACACCTTGGCGATCGCCGAGGAGTTCAAGAATCGAAATTGCCCGATTATCGTCTTTACCAGCTACCCCCGCTCCCCGCTGGCAAAGGCGGCAAACCTCCTCATTCCGGTGAGCGCCGGCCGCTCCTCGGTGGTGGCTGAGTCCTTTTCAGCGCGGATTATCACCTTAGTATTGATAGATATCCTCTACATTGAAATCCTCGAAGAGAAGAGCAGTGTAGGGATGGAAAATTTGAATAAGATGCGGTCTGTGATCGCAAAACGAAGAATCTAAAGGAACGCACTATGCAGGCAGACATTGGATTGATTGGCTTAGCAGTGATGGGGGAGAACCTCGTCTTAAACCTTGAGAACAACGGTTACACCGTTGCCGTCTCTAACCGGACCACCTCCCGCGTCGATGACTTTATCGACGGTCGGGCGAAGGGTAAAAACATCATCGGCACCCACTCTATCGAGGAGCTGGTGAGCAAGCTCGCCACCCCGCGCAAGGTGATGCTGATGGTAAAAGCAGGGGCTCCGGTGGATGCGACGATCGAGACCCTGATCCCGCTGCTTGAGACAGGGGATATCATCATCGATGGGGGGAACTCCAACTGGGAGGATACCCAGCGGCGGGTCGCCCACGTAGAGGAGCAAGGCTTGCTCTATATCGGCACCGGGGTCTCCGGCGGCGAGGAGGGGGCACTCAAAGGCCCCTCCATCATGCCCGGCGGTTCCAAGGATGCCTGGCCTCATGTCAAAGAGATGCTGCAGAAGATCAGCGCCCATGTCGAGGAGGTTCCCTGCTGTGACTGGGTCGGCAGCGGAGGAGCTGGTCACTTTGTGAAAATGGTGCACAACGGCATCGAGTACGGGGATATGCAGCTGATCTGTGAGGTCTACGACCTGATGGCTCGCCTCCTCGGACTTTCCAACCCACAGATGCACGAGATCTTCAGAAGCTGGGATGCCGGCAGGCTCAACTCCTACCTCATCGAAATCACCGCCGATATCCTCGGCTACACCGAAGAGGATGGTACCTATACCGTCGATACTATCTTGGATGCTGCTGGCCAAAAAGGAACCGGCAAGTGGACCGGGATCAACGCCCTGCACGCAGGCACTCCTTTGACCTTGATCGTCGAGTCGGTCTTCGCCCGAAGCCTCTCGGCTCTCAAAGAAGAGCGAGTCAACGCAGCGAAAATCTTTGACCTCACCCTCGCTACCCCGAAGGTAGAAAAAGAGGCCTTCTTAACACACTTGGAGGCGGCCCTCTTTGCTGCGAAGATTATCAGCTACGCTCAGGGCTTTGACCTGATCCGTGCAGTGGGGGATGAAAATAAATGGGAGCTGGACCTCGGAGGCATCGCGATGCTCTGGCGTGGCGGGTGTATCATCCGCTCAGCTTTCTTGGAGCAGATTAGCGAGGCCTTCACCGAGGAGCCAGGTCTACAGAACCTGATCATCGCCCCCTACTTTGCGAAGATTCTCAAAGAGACCCACCAGAGCCTCAGGGAGGTGGTCTCCCTCGCCGCTCAAGCGGGGATACCGACTCCGTCGTTGAGCGCAGCGCTCTCGTGGTTCGATGGGTATCGCACCGAACGCCTCCCTGCCAACCTCCTGCAGGCTCAGCGGGACTACTTCGGGGCCCATACCTATGAGCGGGTCGACCGACCCCGTGGGGAGTTCTTCCACACCAACTGGACTGGCCGCGGTGGCGATACCGCTTCGACGATCTACTCGGTATAACCAAATACGAAACAGTAGGAGAAAGAGAGATGAAAATACAAGGATTGATGAAACAAGAAGCGGCAGCCTTAGACCTGCTCTCCCTGGGAGCGTTGGTGGTCCGCTTGGACCCGGGGGTCACCCCCTTTGAGTACGCCCACAGCCTCGATATGCACGTAAGCGGCGGTGAGTTTAACGTCGCTGCCAACCTCAGCCGGGCCTTTGGGCAGCGGACTGCAATCGCCACCGCGATGGTCGACTACCCCCTCGGAGCCAAAGTCGAGGCGGAGGTGCGCAGGATGGGGGTCAAACCCTTCTATACACGCTTCGCCCACGATGGGGTGCGCGGTCCGAATATCGCCCACGTCTACAGCGACCGAGGCCAAGGCCTCCGCGCTCCGGTGGTCTTCTACAACCGCTGTGACGAGGCAGCAGCTCAGCTGACCTTCGAGAGCTTCGACTACGATGAGCTCTTCTCTGGTGGAGTGCGATGGGTGCACAGCGGCGGAATCTTCGCCGCCCTCTCTTCCACCACCCCTGAGTTGATCATCAGCTTCATGCGCCGTGCCAAGGAGCAAGGGGCGATCATCTCCTTCGATTTGAACTACCGCCACAAGCTCTGGCAGTCGATGATTGCCGAAGGCGAGGACCCACAGAAGAAGGGATCGGCGGTGCTCTCCAGCATTGTCGAGCACGTCGATGTACTGGTGGGCAATGAGGAGGACCTGCAGATGGGCCTCAGCCTCAAGGGCCCGGATGTAGAGAAGCAAGCCGCCTTGGACCCCACCTCCTTCTGGGCGATGGCCGAAGAGGCCAAAGCACGCTTTCCGAGCCTCCAAGCTGTGGGAACCACGATGCGTGAGGTCCACTCGACCAACCGCCATAGCTGGAGTGCGGTGCTGCATATCGATGGAGAGGGCTATCAGGCGCCGACCTGTGAGCTGGATGTCTACGACCGCGTCGGCGGCGGCGATGGTTTTGCCAGCGGGCTGATCTACGGCCTGCTCAGCGGCTTTGAGCCACAAAAGGCGTTAAACCTTGGATGGGCACATGGGGCGCTTTTGACCAGCTACCCCGGTGATACCACGATGGCGACCTTAGAACAGGTAGAAGCACTCGCCGAGGGCGGCAGCGCCCGGATACAGAGGTAAGGGATGAAAGCACTACAGTTAACCGCATACAACAAGCTCGAGTACCTCGATGTACCGAAGCCTGAGATAACCAACCCCACTGAAGTCCTAATCCGCATCAAAGCAGCAGCGATCTGCGGCAGCGATGTCGCAGGCATGGATGGGTCGACCGGTCGCAGACAGCCACCGATCATCATGGGCCATGAGGGATCGGGGGTAATCGAGGAGGTCGGACCGTCTGTGACGATGTTCAAAGTCGGGGATAGAGTTACCTTCGACTCGACAATCTTCTGTGGGATTTGCCCCTTCTGCAAGCAGGGTGAGTTCAACCTCTGTGATAACCGCAGGGTGTTGGGAGTCAGCTGCGATGAGTACCATCGCGATGGGATCTTCGCCGAGTATGCGATTGTCGAAGAGCGGGTGCTCTTCGCCCTCCCTGAAGCCTTAGACTTTGTCAGTGCTGCCTTTACCGAACCTGCGGGAGTAGCGGCTCATGCTATCTCCCTAGCTGCTCCG
>DASRNL010000220.1:0-5544 GCA_035647415.1 Sphaerochaeta sp.
GCGTTCACCATCCCGATGATGAAGAAGACCGGCTACTCCAGCGAGTTCGCCGGAGCGGTGGAGTCCTCCGCCTCAGTCGGTGGACAGCTCTTGCCACCGATCATGGGAGCAGCGGCCTTTATTATGGCTGAGATGCTCGGCATCAAGTATGGAATTATTGTCATCAGCGCAGCGATCCCAGCGCTGCTCTACTATCTGGGTATCATGGTGCAGGTGCAACTGCGAGCGGAGAAGCTCAACCTTGAGGGGATCCCCAAGGAGCAGCTGCCGAAGCTCGGTGATGTGATGCGTGAGCGCGGGCACCTCTTGCTTCCGATCGCCTTTTTACTCTATATGCTGCTCTTCAGCGGATCGACGGTGATCTACTCAGCCTTCTGGGCGATCGTAGCGACGATCCTCGTCTCCCAAGCACGCAAGAGCACCCGCATGTCCTTGAAGCAGCTTTTGGACGCTTTTGCCGAAGGCACCGTAGCTACTGTCTCGGTGGCGATCGCCTGTGCGGTCGTTGGCATCATCATCGGGGTAGTCAGCCTCACCGGCTTTGGTCTTAACATGGCCAATGCGATTATCCTTCTCGGTCAATCCAACCTGATGCTGACCTTGGTCCTGACGATGGTCACCTGCATGATCCTCGGGATGGGACTGCCTTCTATTCCCGCCTACCTGATCACCGCAACGATGGCAGCTCCCGCGCTGGTGAAGCTCGGTATCCCTGCCCTCGCCGCTCACATGTTCGTATTCTACTTTGCGATGTTCGCCAACATCACCCCACCGGTGGCCTTGGCGAGCTTTGCTGCAGCAGGGCTCAGCGGAGGGGATCCTATGCGCACCGGTCTGCAATCCGTAAAACTCTCCTTAGCAGGCTTTATCGTCCCCTATATGTTCATCTACAACACCGCCCTGCTCTTGATCGACACTTCAGCGTTCACCGCTGTACAGGTGACGATCACCGCGATCATCGGTATCACGATGATTGGCATAGCCACCGAGGGTTTCCTCTTTGTCGATCTGCACCCCTTGATGCGCCTGATCGCCTTCGGCGGAGCACTGCTCTTGATCACCGCTGACACGGTTCAGGACCTCCTTGGCTTCACGCTGCTTGTTATGATGCTGCTCTTTCAGCACTTCAAGAAGAAGCGAGTTCAGCGAGCAAAGGCATAAATACACTAGCGGCTGCACACACGTGCAGCCGTTGCATATTTCAGTGATATTCCCTTAGGCAAAGGGGTCTTTGGGTTTACGAAGGATGCGGAGAAACTCGATACCGATGGCAAGCAGCGTCACTGACAACAGGACTATGATGACCGTAGAGCGAAGCTTTGCCGTCGGTAGGGCGATGATGGTGAGGACAATCAGTACCGCTGCAATTGCAAGATAGAGCCACGTCTTTTTTTTCGCTCGTTCTCGATCGGTTTTCATTGCAATTGTTCCTCCTACTTTATATGCTAGCAGACAGAGGGGCACCAAGCAAGATTGTCTGTAATCTTTTAGGGCTTCAGTTGTTATACAGGTAAGGAGGAGAATCAATGGACCGTGTACGCACCCACCTACTAGTACTGCTCATCTTGATTACAGCGCTGATCTCTTTCAGCAGCTGCGGCGTGCTCCGTAAGCGACCAGCCGATACTCCTGAGCAGCTTGCTTGGGTGGGCCCTGAGGGGACGGTTACCGATGTACGCATCCTGCTCCACCCTAGCGAAACAACGATTGTCCTTGATGCTGATACCATCGATCTTTTTTCCTCCTCCCCTTCCCTCCTAGAATAAGCATTGTACCCCTCTTTAAGTCCCGCTTCTGAAGCGGTATAACGCCAGCAACTGAAGACACAGCCTGCACATTGGTAGCTCTTTTGCATCCCAATACACGCATCGTTAGGAACAATGGCCTCGTTACATGATACCAATAACGAGTGCTTCCAACACGTTCTCCCTAAAAGCCGAGCTGAGTTTGCGTATGCCCAGAAGGCAGCGGTACAAGCTGCCACCTTGCATATAATCGCAACACCGTTAGTCCTTTTCTTCAGAGATTGTTTCTACTGCAGAAAATCAAAGGGGGAGCTAGTCAGTGCTACCCTAGCTCAGGTGAGGGAGAGATTGACGACATAGGACAACAGCGGTAAATTATAGATACTCGTTTGACTACTGAGTATACTAGCTTGGGCGAGCCTACTCGCCTCTTTTTAGAAGGAACCTATGCAAGTACCAAATCCCTTGATTCCCTCCGGCGATCCTATCGTACTTCCTGCCAACACGGCGATCTATGGCATGCAGGCACCCCCTGCCCTCGCTAACCCAGCAAAGGCAGTTGCCGAGGCCTTGGAGCACCCCATTCAAAGTGAATCGCTACGCACCATCGCAAAGACGAAGCTCAATGAAAAAGCCGATGCCAATGCGGTGATCGTTATCAGTGACAATACCCGGCCGGTTCCCTACAAGGGAGAGGGTAGTATCCTCGTCCCCTTGATTGAGATCCTGCTCGATGAAGGTTTTGAAAAGGATAATATTCTAGTACTGATCTCAAACGGAACCCATCGACCAATGACCGATGAAGAGATTGCTGCAATCATCGATCCTTGGATCTTTGAACAGGGTATCGCAATCGTCAACCACGACTGTCTCGATGATGATCAACTGACCTTCCTCGGCAAGACCGAGCGCGGCAGCGAAGTACGAATCAACAGCCGCTACATCGATGCTGACTTGAAGATTCTCACCGGTTTGGTGGAGAGCCATTTTATGGCTGGTGTCAGCGGAGGCCGTAAGTCGATCTGCCCCGGGCTGATCAGTGAGATGGGAACCTTCCTCTTCCACGGCGCTACGCTGATGGGTCACCCGGAGAGCCGTGACCTCAACCTCGAAGCCAACCCAGTGCATGAGGAGTCCACCGCCTTTGCCCGCATGGCAGGCTCTGACTTCATCATCAACGTAACCTTGGACCACAACTTCGCCATCACTGGCGTCTATGCAGGTGATATGGAAGCAGCCTTCCTTAAGGCGTATGAGATGGTAAAAGGCTACGCTCGCATCCCGATCGAAGAAGAGGCTGATGTGGTTATCACCCACGGTGGCTTCGTCGGCATCAATCACTACCAGAGTGCAAAGGCAGCCTTCGGTGCCATCGGTGCGATGAAGCAAGATGGCTATCTCATAAGTGTGGCAAACTTTACCGACAAGAAGGATATCATCGGTTCGGTGATGTACAAGACCACCTTGGGGGTGCTGTCGCTCTCCAGCGGAGAGCAGCTGACCAAGCTTTTGCACTCCCCTGACTGGCCCTTCATGCCGGACCAGTGGCAAGTGCAAAAGTGGGCGTCGATCTTTGAGAAGATTCCTTTGGATCACTACTACCACTTTGCTCCGCAGCTCGAGCAGGGTGCAGGCGCCGGTCTTCCTGGAAAGAATATCGCTGATCTGATCGACTCCAAGGAGTTCAACGATGCAATCCAGGCAGCGCTTGCTGATATCAACGCGCGTGAGGGTGGACGACCGCTGAAGGTCCTCTACCTCACCGATGGGCCGTACGCCATCCCCTATGTGCAATAGGGCGAGAACACTAGAGCAATACTGAGGGGAGAAGCCAGTACTTCTCCCCTACTGTCCTTTAGTATGCCCCTGGTTTGATCACAATCGCCGTCTTTTGGTTGCAAATCAGCTCTTTACACTCTCCTACTAGCGCTCTACTATCTACAGTATGAATGCAACCCTTTCAACGCTCCTCTCCGATACGAGCAAAAGCGTTCGTGACCCATTGTGGAATGACATCACCCTCAGTGAGAGCCTCTACGCGCTCTACCGCCATCCAATTCTCCAACAGCTGGGTCGGATCAAACAGCTCGGACCCACCTTCCATCTCTATCCTGGGGCGGTCCACACCCGCCTCAACCATAGTTTGGGGGTCTACCATGTCGGCCATAAACTTCTAGAACACCTCCTTAAGCAAACAGGGCAACTGCCGGTAAGCGAGCAAGGAATCGCCTCGTTTCTGGTGGCCCTCTTGGTACACGACCTAGGCCACTTTCCCTATGCACACTCGCTCAAAGACGTGATTACCGTCAGCCACGAAGCTCTCGGTGCTGCTGCAATCCTCAGCGATGCTTCTTTGGCTGAAGCGATCGAACGCTGCGGTGCAGATCCGCACACCGTCGCGCTGATCATCGATGAACAGCGAGCGAGCAGCTGTGCAGAGATCGCCCTTTACCGCTCGATCTTAAGTGGCCCACTGGATCCAGATAAATTGGACTACCTCAACCGGGATGCCTTCTTCTGTGGTGTCCCCTACGGCAGGCAGGATGTGCTCTATATCATCAGCAAGCTGCAGATTGCTTCAGGCAAGCTCGCCCTCCGAGAGGAGGCAATCGCTTCGTTGGAACACCTGCTCTTTGCCAAGTATCTGATGTACCGCAATGTCTATTGGCACCAGCGTACCAGAGGTGCTACAGCGATGATTAAAAAGGCGACAGTCGCCGCCTTAGCCGATGGCACCTTCACTGAAGATGAACTCTTTGGTCTCGATGATGAACAATTCCATCATCTTGCCGTAGCAAAACAGGTAGCAAGCTTACCGCTCTTTGAAGCGGTGCACTCCAACCAGATCTACCGCTGTGTCGCTGCTACCGCGTATACCGCTGCTACGACCCCCTCCCCCTTTGTCCGTCATCAGCGCGAGGAGGAGCTCGCCGCTGAGCACCAGCTTCCCCCCTACTCAATCATCATCGACATCCCTGAATCGGTGAGCTTTGAAGCCGATATGCCGATTCTCACCGAAGGTGGAAGCCTCGTCAGTGGTAGCGAAGTAGAGCACCTGTTCAGCGGTCCTGTCAATGCGGAGCTGGCAGCTCGTTTGCGCAAGGTGCGAATTTTCTCCTCGCATCCCCTCAGTGATCAGGCGATTGCAGAGGCGCTCTCGTGGTGAAGTACCCTTGGGAGCAACACCTGACCGAGCCTCTCGGTAAACAGAGCAAGGAGCTGATCAAGGCGGTAGGACGGACGATCAACACCTACTCGATGATTGGCTCGGGCGATACGGTGCTGCTCTCTGCCAGTGGAGGCAAGGACAGCCTCGTGTTGGCCCTTGCCCTCTCGCTGCGCAAAAGGTGGCTACCCATCGACTATACCCTCAAAGCCCTTTTGATCAACTGGGAGGAGTACCCGATCCCCTCCGACCAGATTGGCGAACTGAGTGCATACTTTCGTTTTCTCGGCTATTCCTTTGCCGTTGTAACCCAAAAACAGGAGCCCGCCTCCTTCTCTGGGGCGTTTAACTGCTACCTCTGTGCTCGTAACCGCAGGCGTATTCTCTTTGATCGTTGCAAAGAGGAGTCGATCCGCCTCGTTGCTCTCGGTCACCACCTCGATGACCTGGTAGAGACCAGCATGATCAACCTCGCCCACCGAGGAACCTTTACAACGATGCTCCCGGTGCAGCCCTTCTTCGACGGGGAGCTCTCAATCATACGACCGATGATCCAAATCCCTGAAGAACAGATCGCTGAGCTTGCGCTCGCTCTCCAGCTGCCGGTAGTAAAGCCACCGTGCCCTTATGACC
>DASRNL010000221.1:0-6749 GCA_035647415.1 Sphaerochaeta sp.
CTTTAGAGACGATAATGAGTATCAAGATTTAGTTGCTAAGATTCATCCCAAACCATCAATAAGAACTGGATATCTTACTTATGAGGGTCTTACTTTTGGGTACATATTCATTTCTAAAGAAAATCAAGAAAGAGTTTACGAAGTAAAGAAAAATCATGAAACAAAACACATTTCTGTTTATGAAGGCCAAGCATTTATTCGTTCTGGGACAGTAAATAATATAATGCGTCATAATGAGCGAGAAAGTCTATATAGGAAAAAAGTGTTGTCAGGGAAAGCTAAAAATGATGAGTTATTTAATGCTGTATATCTTAAAAATAAATTTGAAGAGGAGAACTACATCAATAAGAACTATGCCGCAACGGTGGAGTTTTATTGCGAAGATAATAATAGAACCTATACTGTTGGGGATGGTGAGTTTACTTTTGTGTTATATTGGTACGTTGTTGATACCGATGTTGCTCGTATCAAAACAAAAATCGGGTAGGAGGATGAGCCCTTGAGGCTCATCCGACCTCCCACAGAACCGTACGTACCGTTCGGTATACGGCTCCTCATCAGTTTACGCATTCTCTGGCATACAGACCAGAGAACCATCGCCATCCCATCTCATAGAGCTTTCTGTCGCCTAGTGACGTAGAAAGTATCCATGAGCCTGCCACTCTCCAATATCCTAGTCTGGAGTTGGACCACTCATAGGCCTTCTGGTGTTCTACACCAAGTCTTCTCAGGTTCCTGTACCGAGTACGGATTCGCTTCCACATCTTCCAGTACAGCATACGAATTCTCCTTCGTAGCCATTGGTCAATTCGCTCTATTATCCTCTTGCATTTCGCAAGTTTGAAATAGGCTACCCAGCCTCTAATGAGCTGGTTTAGCCTCTTCTGTCGGTATGCCAGCGACCAACCGTTACTGCGTTGTGTCAGCTCCTTGAGTTTGGCCTTCAGTTTCGCCTGCGACTTCTCATGAAGGCGTAGGTCCCACTTCTCGATCCGCCAATTGTAGAAGAACCCATAGCCAAGAAAATTGATGCCTCCTAGTTTGGAGACACTCGTCTTCTCACGGTTCACCTTTAGTTTGAGCACCTTCTCAAGGTACCTGACTGTACTGTTGAGCGTCCTCTCAGCGGCTTTCCTGCTTCTGCAAAAGATAACCAAGTCATCTGCATAGCGAACAAATCGATGTCCTCTGAGATTAAGTTCTTGGTCACATTCGTTCAGCAGGATGTTTGCCAGTATGGGGCTTAGATTACCCCCTTGTGGGCACCCAATCTCCGTCTTTTGGTAGGTTCCATTTACTACAACCCCAGCTCTCAGAAATTTATGAACTAGAGAGACTACCCTCCCGTCCTTTACCTTCTCGCTGAGCACTTGAATTAGTTTCGAATGGTTAACAGTGTCGAAAAATCGTTCCAAGTCCATGTCCACCACCCAGACATACCCCTCATCTGCATTAACAAGACTCTGCCTCAATGCATCGTGGGCTCCTCTCTTCGGGCGAAAGCCATAGCTGTATTCACAGAACTCGGGTTCATAGATTTCAGATAGTACTTGGGCGATGGCTTGCTGTACCATCCTATCTAGCACCCTTGGAATTCCTAGGTTTCTCGTCTTACCCCCTTCCTTAGGTATCTCTACCCTTAGGACTGGCTTGGGACGATACTTCCCCTTTCGGATTTGCTCTTTCAGATTCCCTATCCCCATATCATCCAATTGATCTAACAGTTCATCTGTTCCGATACCATCGACACCGGCACTTCCCTTATTAGCGCATACTCTATCGTATGCCCGTTGAAGATTACCGCTGTCCAGTATCTTCTCAAGCAAATCTACTCGTTTTGCGTTGGTCGCGTTCTTTTCAGACATCCCACACTCTCTAGGCGCTCCCTCCGCTTCCTTCACCTTCCGGGCTTCAGTTACGTCGGGTCTGCCACCACTACGTGTACAGCTACTGCCATCTGTGACAAGCGAGGTATCTTTCATTTACTACGTCCCTCCTGACGTTCAGGCCTTCAGAGTTTCCTCCTACTATACCGTCATCTGACTTCTTGTAGTGACTGGTCCCTATTCATAGTTTATTCAGGACTTTCGCCATCGCTGGCTACACTACAAGACCTCCTCGGGTAAGAACATATTCTTTCCTTCCATCTACCTGCCCCATTTACCCTCTCGATTCCGTATAGCCTTTGGACTTCAGTTTGACTTGCAACCTTATCCATCGAGACAGGCCTTATGAGGTTTCTGTTCGTCAGGCCAGAAGTTTGCCGCCAGCTTTCTTCAGATTCCCCCTCACGAGGGACACCCTTGCTCTTGGCTATGTGCTTGGCGCTATCACCCGCACTAGGGACTTTCACCCATTAGAATATGCTCATACCGAGCACACAAGACGAACGCTCCCCTAGATAAGAGGAGCGTTCGAGTATGTCGATAGTGTTGCGCTATGCGAGCAACGCTTTCCCCCGCTCGGTAACTTGATAGAAGATCACCGGGTTTTTCCCGCACATCGCTGCAAAGGCGCAGCCAGTACATTTGGTGGTCTCACAGTCGACCCCGCTGGGCTCTTCTTTGAGGTACCCCATCCGCAAAAGCTGTGCAATCCCCTCATCGATCATCTCCTCAGAGAGATCGAGCTCTCGGGCAAGGGCTGCTTTGGCGAGGTATCCATCCCGGTAAATCTGTGCAAGAATTTCTTTGAGCATCGCCTCCTCCTATCCCAATCCAAAGAGGGTGCCGATTTGGAAGATGAGTACCGCAAACAACCAGCCAATTGCAAAGGTGTACAGCGCCATAATGATCGGCCACCTGAGGGACTTGGTCTCCTTAGCGACGATCCCTAAAGTCGCTGCACAGGGGGTATAGAGCAGCACCATCACCATATAGGCCATCGCAGTCAAGGCGGTGAAGTTCTGCTTCACTGCGTTGACGAGGATCGCCCCCTCCTCGAGGTACTGCCCGGCATAGAGCATCCCTAAGGTGCCTACCACCGCCTCCTTGGCGGGGATACCGGCAAAGAGGGCTACTGCCTCCTGCCAGGTGCCAAACCCTGCAGGACGGAAGATGGGGATCAAAAGGGTGCCGAGCTTACCGAGGTAGCTCTCCTGGCTATAGGGCTCCACCGAGCCGGGGAGGACCGCCATAAGCCACATGATGGTAATCACCAAAAAGATAATTGTCCCTGCGCGGACGATGAAGTCGCTGACCTGCAGCCACATATTCTGCAACACACTCTTGGTGGCGGGAATCCGGTAGGGGGGCAGCTCCATGATGAAGTAGGAACTTTCACCCTTGAAGATCGTGCTGTTGAAGAGCTTGGCCATCAAGAGTCCGATAAGGATGCCGAAGGTATAAAGGCCAAAGAGGACCAACCCACCGTGGCGAGGGAAGAAGGCGGCGATGAAGACCGAGTAGATCGGTAGCTTCGCCCCACAGGACATGAAGGGGGTGATGAGCATCGTCACCATCCGGTCCTTCTTGTTATCCATCGTCCGCGTCGACATGATCGCCGGCACCGTACAGCCGAAGCCGATGATCATCGAGATGAAGGCTTTGCCCTGCATCCCGAAGCGGCGCATCAGGTTATCCCAGACATATGCAGCTCGCGCCATATACCCACTATCCTCCAAGAGGCTTAAGAGCAGATAGAGGACCGTGATGAGCGGGACGAACTCCACCACCGCACCGACGCCGTTTACCACCCCGTCGATCATGAAAGCTACAAGCCAACTAGGGGCGCTGACAAAGAGCAAGAAACGCTCTAAAAGCGAGCCAAGGCCTTCGATTAGGGAGACAGCAAGCCCGCCTAAGAGGTCCTCTCCGATGACGAAGGTCAGCTGGAAGACGGCGAACATAATCAGCGCGAAGATTGGAATGCCGAGGTATTTGTTGATCAGAATACGGTCGATTCGATCGGTGAGCGTCGCCTTCTCCTGCGCTGGGCGTTGGACCGCCTCCTTGGCTACTCGGTGAGCAAACGCATAGCGTGAGTCGACGATCTCCAGTTCAAAGTTATCGCTGCTATGAAACTTATGGAAGTCCTGAATGCCAGCAAGGAGCTGCTCGTCGATGCCTGCCTGCTCGATGCGACCAAGCACATGGCTATCCCCCTCGACGATCTTAATCGCCGCCCAAGGGGTCGGATATGGTAATTCCGACTCTCCGATAATCGTCTCGATATGTTCCACATGGTGGGTGACGCTCTCGGTATAGGTGAGTGGGTTCTCATAGGAGCGTTTCTGCTTAGCGGCCTTTGCCGAGGCTTTCAGAATCTCCGCTACTCCGACCCCTTTACTCGCTACTGTTGCGATCACTGGCACCCCGATCGCTCGGCTGAGCTTCTCCAGGTCAAAGGAGATCGCCCGCTTCTTTGCTTCATCGACCATGTTCAAGGCGATGATTACGTTCTTGCCCATCTCCAGCAGCTGGGTGGTCAGATAGAGGTTGCGCTCGACATTGGAGGCGTCGATGACATTGATGATCACATCGGCGTCATCGGTGAGGATGTACTCCATCGCCACCACTTCATCCTCGCTGAAGGCACCGAGGCTATAGATTCCCGGCAGGTCGATCACATCGTAGGTTTCCCCACCGTAGGTATAGTGTCCTTCTTTCTTTTCTACGGTCACCCCTGGCCAGTTGCCGACATGTTGGGTTGAACCGGTAATTTCATTGAAGAGGGTTGTCTTCCCACTGTTTGGATTGCCCACCAGGGCAACTCGTTTGTTACTCACCGTTATATCCTTATATAGCGCATGTGCGCTCTTATTGATCGTTCGTCACTCTTTTTGCAGCAGCACCTTGTCGGCGAGGCCACGCCCGAGGGCGACCTTATTGCCATTGATGCTGACGATGACCGGCCCTGCATCATTCTTGATGACCGTCACCCGAGCGCTCGTATTGAACCCCATCTCATAGAGGCGCTTTGTCGCTTGCTTTCCTGCATCGATAGCATGAACTCTTCCCTTCTCTCCCTTTCGAAGGTTCGTCAAGTATACGCTCATCTGCCGCTCCATATATTGAAAAATTTGCACGTGGATGCACTGTGTGTTTCGCAAATGTTAGTCTTGGCTAACATTTAGCTCCTATTATCCAAAATACCTCCACTTTGGTCAAGCCCAATTTGCATCATTCTCCCGTTGCCTTCAGCACATAAATCCCCTACCCTCAGAGAGTATGAGTATTCTAGTGACCCCAAGCAGCGAAGCGATCGCCCATCTTACGAAAAGTGAGCCCCTTCTCGGTGCAGCGATAACCACCATCGGCCCTATCGCTCGCAAAGGAGAAGCGGATATCTTCACCTCTTTGGTGCGCCAAATTATCGGCCAGCAGATCTCCACCGCTGCCCAGAGAACGGTCTTTCAGCGCTTGGTCGACCATGTTGGCACCCTCTCTGCAGAGGCGATTGGTTCTTGTGCTATCGCTGAGCTACAGCAGCTGGGCATGAGCTATCGAAAGGCTGAGTATATCCACGATCTGAGCACCCAGATTGTCTCCGGTTCCTACTCACTTGAGCCACTGTATACCCTCAGCGATGAGGAAGCGATCGACCACCTCTGCACGATCCGAGGGGTGGGACGGTGGACTGCTGAGATGCTCTTGATCTTCACCTTAGAGCGTGCGGATGTGGTGAGCTTTTTAGACTTAGGAATACGCAGAGGCATGCAGCGCCTCTATGGTCTTGCTGAGATCAACCGCGAAACTTTTGCCAGCTACCGAACTCGCTACTCCCCCCATGGTACCGCTGCAAGCCTCTACCTCTGGGAGATTGCCCGCTAAGCTACTGGCGAAGGGTGATAGTGTTGCCGCCTGCACGTTTGCTCGCATAGAGAGCGACATCAGCACGGTTGAAGAGGGTATCGAAGGTATCCCCCTTCTCGACCTTTGCGACGCCAACGCTGAGCGTAAAGGAGCTCTCGAGCCGGCGCTGATAGGCGGGGTTGATCGCTTCAGCGAGCTCACGGGTCTCATCGAGGGAGCGCACATCGCTGAGGTAGAGGGCAAACTCATCCCCGCCAACCCGTCCGAGCACCTCTGCCTCTGAAAAGAGTGTTTTTAAGAGGGAGGCGAGTCCCTGTAGGTGGCGGTTGCCCTCAAGGTGGCCGTAGGTATCATTGATCTCCTTAAAATTATCGAAGTCCAGCAGGATAAAGACATCAAAGCTTCCATCCTCTCTGCTCTGGAGTACCCGTTCCACCTGCTTGCGGAAGGCAACCTGGTTGAGGACCCCGGTGAGCCCATCGGTATCCGCCTGACTGCGCAGAACAGCCTTCTCCTTCTCATCAGCGCTGATATCGCTGAGTAATCCGATCCAATCTCCTTGCATTTCTGCTTCCTTTTCTTGTCTGAACATCTGCAGCCGATAGGTAGCCATCTTCCCCTCAATATCGTGCAGGGTGAGCGCTGTATTGATCTGCCCAGACTCGTCTTCTGCAATAATCTCTTTTAAGTATTCGATGATCCGCTCCTCAGGGAGGTGGTACTGTGCCTGCAACGAACTGGACTGTGGGGAGAGGCTGAGGAGCTCCTCATCCAGCGAGAACTCAAAGAGGTACCCTTCTGAGAGCTCAAAGAGCAGTTCATAACGCTTGTTTTGATAGCGGAGGAGCTTTCGTGAGCGAGCCACTCCAAAGCTCAGCAAGAGGAGGATAGCGATTGTAATGAGACTGATAACGAAAATCCACGCCCCATAGCGGCTCATCAGCACGCTGAGGGAGACATCGCTTGCTACCCTGCTCGCCTCATCTAGGACAATCG
>DASRNL010000222.1:0-3395 GCA_035647415.1 Sphaerochaeta sp.
ATATCCTCCAGCGCTTTGACGCGGAAGTCGATGACGTGTGCCACCCCCGCTTGCTCAGCAGCTGCTTGGGCGATGCGGACCGCCGCTGGATCCTGATCCCAGCCATAGAGGACGATTGAACGCTTGCTCGCCACCTCTTCCTGCTCACGAAGATTAGCGATCACCGTATCGTAGCGCTCTTGGTCATGGATCGGCAGGTTGAGGAAGGTAAAGTTTCGAGCGCTGACTAAACCAGGGGCTCGTCCCAGCGCCCAAAGGGCCGCTTCGATGACGATCGTCCCCGAGCCACAGAAGGGGTCAAAAAGGGGAGGAACTTGGTCCTCTGCTGCCTGCATCGCCTTCAGCCAGGGGCTGCGGTAGAGCAGGGCAGCGGCGATATACTCGCTCATCACCGCATCGGTCTGTCCGCCTCGGTAGCCGCGGCGGTGGAGCCCTCGGCCGGAGAAGTCGACAAACCACGCGACGTGGGTGCCATCCACCATCAGGTGGAAGGTCAGATCGCTCTCATCGGTGTCGACCTGGGGGCGCTCCCCATCGAAGTGCTCTCGCAGCCGGTCGACGATCGCATCCTTTACCCGGATCGCCCCGAACTTGCTGTTGCGCAGGTAGGGGCAGTTGCGCACCGTATGGGTGATCTGGAAGGTCTGATCCACGGTGGTGATCCACTCTTCCCAAGGCAGCTGCAGCGATGCATCATAGAGTTCATCGGCGCTTTGAATATCATCGTGCTCCCAGAGCCCGAGGAGCAGGCGGGTGCTCACCCGGCTGGTGAGGCAGAAGGTATACCCGGTCTCAAGGCTCCCGGAGAACTCGACGCCTCCGGTGGTAGGACGGACTTCCGTCCCGCCAGCGGCGCGGACCTCTGTCTCAACAATGTCTTGGACGTGCAGGGCGCTGGTAGCAAAAAATATCATTGGATCTCCTTCTTCGGCGCCAGCAGTTCTTTGAGTTCCGCTTCGCTGTAGTGGTACGGGGTGGAGCAGTTCAAGCAGACAATCTCCAAGGGGTAGGGACCGTTGGTAACGAGGTCCGCCTTATCCTCTCTATCAAGCTGTTCCAGGTACACTTGATACTGCTCTTTGGAGCAGGGACAGAAGAAGGTCAGATGCTGTCGCTCCAGATGCTTGGGGGCGAACTGGCTGTAGTGCTCTTCGATGAAGGCGCGTACTGCTACTCCGGTTGAGAGCGCCTCGCCAAGGGAGGGCAGGGCACCGCTTAGGTCCTCAACAGCACCTAAGGTCGCCTCCTCTGCACCGGGCAGTGCTTGGATGAAAACTGCCCCTGATCCGGTCACCGATCCATCTTCATCGAAGTGGATCGAGAGGATGATCAAGGTGGGAGTCTGCTCGGACTGGCTGAAGTAGTGCGCCAAGTCCTTGGCTAAGTCGCCATGCTGGAGCATCACCTGACCGCTGAAGGGGGTCTTCCTCCCTTCGAGGATCTTGGTGACGGTCAAAAAGCCTGGCCCATAGAGGTAATCGGTATCGAGGCTCGTAAGCTCCTCGGTCAGCGGGATCGGGTTGTTCTGCAGGTAGCCACGGACCGACCCATTGGCCCACGCTTCGGTGAAGACGCCACCGATCGGGCCGGCGCCTTCGACATTGAGCTGTACACGGTCTTGATCCTTGACGGTGCTCGCCAAGAGCCCGGAGGCAAGGTATGCCTGACCGAGGACATAGGTCTCCAACAGACCGGTATCGTGGTTGGCCCGCATCTCGTTGATCATGGTGGTGGCAGCGATCGCGGTAAGGCGCAGCGTACCATCGGCTATGAGAAACACCTCCCTTCCGTCAGCAGGAAGGGAGGTGAGATGCTCTTGGAGCGCTTCAGGGGAAATTGCTTGCTTTATCATAGGCGCTCAGATTAGACAATGACCTCTTTTTTTGCAAGAGCTGCGAACTCATCTCCACCGATTACTTCGTGGATTAAGAGGTGCTCTGCGATATGGGTCAAAGCTTCCTTATTCTTCTCTAAGTTCCCCTTTACCGCCTCGTAGCGCTCGTTGACGATACGGGCGGTCTCGGTGTCGATATACTCCTGTGCTTTCTCCGAATATTCCCGGGATCCCGCGACCCCAGCGATTCCGCTTTGGGTCGTTGGCAGGGTGATATTGCGGTAGCGTTCGCTCATCCCAAACTCGGTGATCATCCGCCGGACCAAGTCGCTGGCGCGGCTGATATCGTTGCCCGCTCCGGTGGAGATCTCCCCAAAGATGATCTCTTCGGCTGCTCGGCCTCCGAGGAGGGTATCGATATTGCCCAAGAGCTCGCTCTCACTTAGGAGGAAGCGGTCCTCGGTGGGGTACTGCAGGGTGTAGCCTAAGGCCCCTAAGCCACGGGGGATGATGGAAATCTTGCTCACCGGCTCGGCGCTCTCAGTCAGATATGCGGTCAGCGCATGGCCGGTCTCATGGTAGGCGACGCGGGTCCGCTCATCCTCGTTGAGGATGCGGCTCTTACGCTCCAGACCTGCTACGGACTTTTCAATCGCCTCTTCAAAGTCCACCTGGCTGACGGTTTTACGCTCGGCGCGCACCGCCATCAAGGCAGCTTCGTTGGCGATGTTGGCAAGATCCGCCCCAGCGAGACCCGCTGCGGCTTGGGCGATCTTTCTCAGATCCACATCGTCGCCGAGCTTGATATTGCGGGTATGGATCTTCAGGATCGCATGCCTGCCATCGAGGTCAGGCTTGTCGATCAAGACCTGCCGGTCAAAGCGACCGGGGCGCAAGAGCGCTGGGTCGAGGATCTCAGGGCGGTTGGTCGCCGCGAGGATGATCACCCCGGTGCGCGAGTCAAAACCATCCATCTCGACGAGCAGCTGGTTGAGCGTCTGCTCCCGCTCATCGTTGCCACCGATCCCTGCTGCTGTTCGGGAGCGGCCGATGGCGTCGATCTCGTCGATGAAGATGATACAGGGGGAGTGCTCCCGTGCTTGGCGGAAGAGGTCCCGTACGCGAGCTGCTCCGACCCCGACGAACATTTCAACAAAGTCCGCCCCACTCATCTTAAAGAAGGGGACACCGCTTTCGCCAGCGACGGCCTTTGCCAGGAGGGTCTTCCCGGTGCCTGGCGGTCCTACAAGGAGGACCCCCTTGGGGATCCTGCCCCCGATCTCGGTGTACTTGGTCGGATTCTGGAGGAAGTCGACCACCTCCTCCAGCTCATACTTGGACTCATCCGCTCCGGCCACATCGTCAAAACGGATACCGGTATCCCCCTCGGCGACGATCTTTGCCTTGTTCTGGTTGAAGGAGAGGACCCCTTGGCCGCCACTGCCCATCCTTCGAAAGAGAATCCGCCAGACGATGATGAAGAGCACCAACGGCAGGATATAGCTGAGCAGCGACGAGAAGAAGCTCGGCTTCACCGGGGCGGTCGCGTAGTACTCCACAT